>NZ_DASZKT010000106.1:0-17082 GCF_035552695.1 Actinospica sp. | reverse complement strand
CACGGGAATGGACAACGCGGCCCTAAATTTGTGATTTAGCCATATCCGCGGGTTTGGCGCCGATCTTGTGGTGAGTAGGCCGTTGGTATTCCTCGCCGTCCCGAAGCTGACAGCGGCGCGCGCCTTCACAACGTGCGACCGCATCAGACTCTCCGGAACCCTGCCCGTGTGTAGCGTCGACGCGTTAGCGTGGTTCGCGTGAAGGACCAACTACCCATGCCCCCGTTCCCGGCCCCGGACAATGCCGCCTTGGCGCTGCTCGTCCGCAATGCCGTTCAGGCTTACCAGTCCGGCGAAACGACCGCCGAGCAGGCGATTCTCAACGCCGCCGTCAATGCGTGGTACGAGGGCCACATCCAGGGCGAGGACGCCTGCCCCGGCTGCGACTACCGTGGAAAGCTGAACAAGCAGACCACCAAGGGATGGATCGATCCGAACCAGAATTGAATCGCCGCACCCAGCGTTCCCCCGAACCGTGACGACCGCCACACGCCCGGCACGATGCCGAGCGACCGCCGAGCGCACGTCCCGGCGCCCGGTGGCGGGACACGGTACGGCGCGGTATGGTGCGCCCGCCAAAGGCGAATAGATGGTGACGAAACGGGACGGGATACAACCATTTGATACCACCCGGACGGCCGTCCAATGAACTCTTAATCAGCGGGTTCGGGGTTCAAGTCCCTGACGGCGCACCAGGTGTGACATGCAGCGGTACCCGTCTCGACGGGTACCGCTGATTCTGTATGGGGCCGCGGTGAGGCCGTGTGGGGCCGAGCTCTGAATCGGTTGCCGAGGCCCGAGATCTCCATCGCGCGTGGCAGGGGCACCGTCCGGCGATCTTAACAGCCTGATTCCCCTTTTCCGCACGCCTGACGGCGCGGTGGACGAGGTATACGAGCCGTCATGCCGGCGATCAGGATCAACCCGACCCGGCCGGGGCGGGCGGTCTGGCGTCCGGCGAGCGTCTGGCTGACGACCAGGCCGCCGACCAGCCGCAGCAGGTGCACGCCGGAGAGGGCGGCCGACACCCCGTGCACCGCTTGAAGGTAGGTGGGCAGGTAAATCAGCACACTGAACATTGCGACGTTCGCCGCGAAGCCGATCAGCGAACCGAGGACCACGGTGCGCGAGCGCAGCATGGCCGGCGGCAGGATGGGGGCGGACGCATGGCGCTCCACCGGCACCAGCAGCGCGCTCAGCGAAACGGCGACGAAATGTCAGGCCGGCAATACGCGCAGAGCCCCAGCCCCAGCGTTCGCCGAAGGAGGTGACCAGGACGAAGGAGGTGACCAGGACGAGGGAGGTGACCAGGACGAGGGCGGTGGCGATGGAGGCCAGGAGGGTCGCGCCGGCGTAGTCGATGCGGGCGGTGGCGGTGCGTGCCGCGTTCGGCAGTACCCGGGCGGCCAGCAGCAGGGCGACGGCGCCGACGGGCAGGTTGATCAGGAACGCCCAGCGCCAGGACAGATCGTCGGTGAAGACGCCGCCGAGTCGCGGGCCGATGATGCTGGCCACGCCGTAGACGGAGCCGAACATGCCCTGTTAGCGGCCGCGTTCGGTGGGGGCGACGATGTCGCCGGCGAGGGCGAAGGTCAGTACGATCATGCCGCCGCCCACGCCCTGCACCGCGCGGGCCGCGATGAGCTGGGGGAGGTTCTGTGCCAGGCCGCACGCGGCCGAGGCCGCCAGGAACAGCGCTGTCGCGCACAGGTGGAGGCGCTTGCGGCCGACCATGTCGCCGAGCTTGCCCCACAGCGGGTTGATGGCGGTCGAGGCCGGCAGGTAGCCGGCGCTGACCCAGGCGATGTTCGCGAAGCCGCCCAGGTCGGAGGCGATGCGTGGCAGCGCGGTGGAGATGATGGTCTGATCGAGAGAGGCCAGCAGTACGGCGAGGACCAGAGCGCTCATGGCCGCGGTGACGCCGGGCGGTCGCGGTCGCGATCGAGGGGAATGTGCGGCGCCGCTTCGGGCGCGGGGCCAAGGGCGGTGGACATGCCGGGGCGCTCCTCCAGTCGAGGGCCGCGCGCCCGCGGCCCCCGTTCGACGGGTGATCAGAGGGTGACGGTCTTGTACTCGAGGTAGGTGTTCAGGCCGGCGAAGCCGTACTCGCGGCCCAGGCCGCTGGCCTTGAAGCCGCCGAACGGGCCGTCGAAGCCGACCGGGGCGCCGTTGACCGTCATGGTGCCGGTGCGGATGCGGCGGGCGATGGCCAGGGCGTGCTGCTCGTCCGCGGACCACACGCCGCCGGACAGGCCGTACTCGGAGTCGTTGGCGATGCGCACGGCGTCGTCCTCGTCCTGGTAGGCGATGACGACGAGGACCGGGCCGAAGATCTCCTCCTGAGCGATGCGCATGGCGTTGTCGACGTCGGCGAAGACGGTCGGGGTGACGTAGTACCCCTGCTCAAGGCCGGCCGGCACCTGCGAGCCTCCGGTGACCAGGCGCGCGCCCTCCTTGATGCCGATCTCGATGTAGTCGCGCACCCGCTGTTGCTGGTCGCGGCGGATCATCGGGCCGATGAAGGTGTCCGGGTCCCGGGGGTCGCCGACCTTCAGTGACTCGACGACCTGCTTGACGGCGTCGACGACCTCCTCGTAGCGGCTGCGCGGGGCGAGGATGCGGGTCTGCGCGATGCATGCCTCGCCGTTGTTGAGCAGGCAGGAGAATGCGAGGCCGGCTTTGAACTTCGCCAGGTCGGCGTCGGGCAGGACGACGGCGGCGGACTTGCCGCCGAGTTCCAGGCTGACTCGCTTGAGCTGTTGACCCGCGATGGAGGCGATCCGGCGCCCGGCGCCGGTCGAACCGGTGAATGCGATCTTGTCGACGCCGGGGTGGGACACCAGGTGCTCGCTGGTCTCCCGGTCGGCCGGCAGCACACTGATCGTGCCTGCGGGCAGCCCGCACTCGGCCAGCAGGTCGGCGAGCATGCCCATGCTCAGGGAGTTCTCCGGTGAGACCTTCAGGACGACCGTGTTGCCGGCCAGCAGCGCCGGAATGATCTTCGCCAGGGAGGCGGAGAACGGCGAGTTCCACGGGATGACCGCGGCCACGACGCCGATCGGCTCGCGGCGCACCACGCTGCGTACGGTGGCTGCGGGGTCGGTCGGCGTCAGGACCTCCTCCCACGCCAGTTCCTCGGCTGCCTTCAGGTAGGCATTGGCCTGCCGGGTCAGACTCGGCTGCCCGGCCCGGGTGAACCAGCCGGCGGAGCCGTTCTCCGCGGTGATCACGGCCGCGATCTGCTCGGCGCGGGCCTCGCGCAGGGCGTTCAGGCGGCGCAGCACGGCGATCCGCTCGGCCGGCGGCGTGTTCGGCCAGGTGCCCTCGTCGAAGGCCGCGCGGGCGACGGCCACCGCGCGGTCCACGTCGGCCGGCCGGGCCTGGGCGGCGCGCCCGACGAGCGACTCGTCGTGCGGAGACAGGATGTCGAGCAGGTCCGGGCTGCTCGACTCGGTCCACGTGCCGCCGATGAACAGCTTGTCGTAGGTGATCATGATCGTCCTCTCGGTCCCGGGGCGAACGGCTTCGCCAATCGCCTCATTAATGTAGCACTTGGATCTGAGCATGGCGCAAGAACGTGACAGTAACTGGTCCATCCGCCTCGCAAGTGTGTATACTCGTGACCATGAGAGCCGACGCAGCGCGCAACCTCGAACTTGTCCTGAGCACCGGGGCGCGGATGCTCGCGGACGACCCCTCGGCGAGCATCGCCGCCATCGCCGCGCAGGCGGGCGTGGACCGGCGCACTGTCTACCGGCGCTTCGCCTCGCGCGAAGAACTCCTGGCCGCCGTCTATCAGGCCCGGTACGACGCGGTCGAGCAGGCCGTCGACGCCGCCAGGCTTGATCAGGCCCCGGTCGCGGTCGCCCTGCACCGCTACGTCGAGGGGATCATCGCGGCCAACCGGAAATGGCCGGTGGAGACAAGCCGCCTGCGCGCCGAGGAGACGATCCGCGAGCGCCGCCAACGCCTGATCGACCAGGTCGACGCCTTCCTGCAACGCGCCACCGACGAGGGAGTGCTGCGCTCCGACCTGCCGCCCGGCTGGGTGGCCGCGCTTCTTCCGCCGCTGATGCGGCACGCCGCCGAGAACCTGCCCGACCTCAGCCCCGCACAGGCCGCCGACGTCGCGGTCGACACGCTGCTGCGCGGCGTCGGCGCCCCCTTGCTCACGGCGAGGTGACCACCGGGATGGGTACTCAAGATCCCGCCGCGGCCGAAAGCCCGCTCCCTGGCCGGGCATCGCCCCCAGGGCAACCGGTGAGCGCCGGCGCCGGCGAGCGCGGATCCACCGGTCCGATCGAGACCGTCGCGTGGCACCGCCCGGCGATGGCCGCCGAGTCCCACCGGGTGACCTCCTTCGAGATCTTCTTCGACCTGGTCTTCGTGTTCGCGATCACGCGCGTCGGCTCGTTCATGGCCCGCTCACTCACGGCCGCCACCCTGGCCCGAGGGCTGATCCTGCTGTTGCTGCTGTGGTGGTCCTGGACGGCCTACGTCTGGCTGGGCAACCGGGTGCGCACCGACCAAGGCCTGGTCCGGTCCGGGATGCTGGTGGTGATGGCCGCGCTGTTCATCGCCGCCCTGGTGATGCCGGACGCCTGGAGCCGGCGCACCGGGACGGTGGACGCGCCGCTGATCCTGGCCGCGGCCTTCATCGTCGTGCGGCTTATCTACTTCGGCCTGCATCTGACCGCCGCCGCCGAGGACCGCAGGCTGCGCGTCCAACTGCTGGCCGACGCGATCCCGCAGACCTTCTCGCTGGCCCCGCTGATCGCCGGGGCCGTGCTCGCGGGCACATGGCAGACCGCGTTGTGGGCCGTCGCATTCGCCATCGACTTCGGCGGGGGCCGGATCGCCTCCCGCGTGGGCGGGTGGCAGGTTCGCAGCCCCGGCCACTTCGCCGAACGGCACCGCATGGTCCTGATCATCGTGTTGGGCGAATCCCTGATCTCCGCCGGAACGGGGGCCGGGGACTCGGTATACAGCACCATGGTGCTCGTCGCCGCGGCACTCGGTTTCGTGGCCGTCGTCTGCCTGTGGCGGCTCTACTTCGAGCATCTCGCCGCCGACGCCGAGGACGCGCTGGAGCACGCATCCCCGGCGCGCCGAGCCCGGATCGCCCGCGACGCCTACACCATGGTCCACTTCCTGCTGATCGCCGGCGTCCTCTACCTGGCGCTCGGCGCCCGCGAAGTGCTCACGGCCGTGACCGACAGCGGCGCATCGAACCTCGGCGCCCCGCTGAACTGGCCCGCGCTGACCGCCCTGTACGCAGGAACCGCCGGATACCTGGTGGGGCACGCGGCCTTCACCAGGTTGACCGTCAGGCAGGTGCCGCGCGCGCAACTGGTCGCCGCCGCAGCGCTACTGATCCTGCTCCCCGCAACCCGACACCTATCAGCCCTGGTAGCGCTCGCCGTCGTCAGCGTGACACTCATCGCGTTGACCGCATGCGAGGAGTGGACAGCGGCCCACGAGCCGGACAGTGACCGTGAGAACATTGACACCCTCGATCCGACAGATCCGACAGATCCGACAGACGCGGATTCCGGCCGGCCGTAGGCCTGGTCGGCGCACCTCTGCCGTGCTCGCCGCGTTCTACTGCCGCGGCCTAGACCTGCCGTTCCTGATCACCGCGGTGGCCTTCGGCTGGGCGATGCGCGCCGTCGGCTGGATCAAGCGGCACTACACGCTGCGACCCGGCTCGGCGGCGGCCTGCTCGCCTGATCGGCCTGGCCCTGGTCACCGGCGTGTGGCAGCACCGGATCGGTGACCTGCAGTCGATGGTGCACGGCACCAACCTGTCCCTGTGGCCAATGAGGAGTTGGCGGAACGCGATCATGGAGTGGCCGCTTGTTCGCGGGGGGAGAGTCACACTGCGTTGGTGATCTCGACGATGCCCATCGGCGACTTCTCCCGGGCCATGCGCCTGAGCGTGAGGATGCTTCGCCACTACGATGAGCTCGGCCTGTTGGAACCGGTCAAGGGAAGTGCACGTGGACAGCGGGTACCGGCGCTACGGCCCAGAGCAAGTCGTTACGGCGCAGATCATCCGCCGCTTCCGCGACCTGGATATGCCGCTCGATGACATCCAGATCGTGCTTCAGGCTCTCGCCGTCGAGACCGCAACCCGGTGATCGCCAACCATCTGGCGCGTCTCGATTCCAGCCTGGACCGGGCCCAAGAGACAGTCGCATCCCCGCGGGTCTGCTGGACCGGACCCGGGACAGCACCGTTCCGATTGAGCACCGCCATGTCGCCGCCGCGTCCGCCGCTGCAATCATGGCCCCGTCGCCGCTCAATCAGCGGGTTCGGGGTTCAGGTCCCTGACGGCGCACCAGGCTTGACCAGGCTCGATGCCTCCTTGAAGCTCGGGCCTGGTCGTGCGGTGGGGCCGAGGTGTGTCCAGGGTGCGCGACCGGCGCCCGTGAGACCACCGTCTCACTATGTCGTCAACAATCGGCTCAGCTGTCCACGATGCTCGCGTTTTTCTTGATCACGCCGCGACGAGTATTCGGTGCCTTCGTGGCCGCTCCCGGCCCGACGCCTACCTGGGCGGGCTTCGTCCCTGGAGGAAGGATGTACTTGCTGGGTTGTACCGATCGGTCTAAGGTGTACCTATCGGTTCAGCGAAAGGTGTTCCCACCATGAATAGGCCCCCGCTTCCTCCGTTCGATCACGACAGCGCAGTCCTGAAGGTCCGCCGGGCCGAGGACGCATGGAACAGCCGCAACCCCGAGCAGGTCTCGCTGGCCTACACGCCGGACAGCCGGTGGCGTAACCGCTCGACGTTCCTGACCGGTCGGGCGGAAATCGTCGCGTTTCTGACCGGCAAGTGGGCGCGGGAGAACGAGTACCGCCTGATCAAGGAGCTGTGGGCGTATACGGACGACCGGATCGCGGTCCGGTTCGCCTATGAGTGGCGCTCGGATGCGGGGCAGTGGTTCCGCGCGTACGGCAACGAGAACTGGCTCTTCGACGCGGAGGGGCTGATGGCCGAGCGGCACGCCAGCATCAACGACCTGGCGATCGAGGAGGCCGACCGCAAGTTCTTCTGGGACCGCGGCGGCCGGCGGCCGCAGGACCACCCGGGTTTGAGCGACCTGGGGCTCTGATGTCTCGCACGATCGCCGAACGGCCGGACGCCGTCCTGGCGCTGGCCAACACGTTTCGCCTGCACGGCTTCGAGGGCGCGAGCCTCAGCGTCATCTCCGCGGAGACCGGCCTGGGTAAGGGAAGCCTGTACAACTTCTTCCCCGGCGGCAAGGAGGAGATGGCTCGCGCCGTCCTCGACGAGGTCAACACGTGGTTCCGCACCCGCGTCTACGAACCGCTCGTGGCCCCGGGCGAACCGGGCACCCGGATCGCCGAGATGTTCGAGGCCGCCGCGAGCTACTTCGAGTCGCGGGACCTGGTGTGCCTGTTCGGGGCCTTCGCCCTGGGGCAGGAGCGGGAGCGCTTCGCCGCCGCGATCCGGGAGTACTTCGTTGAGTGGATCGCCGCGCTCGAGACCGCACTGGCGCGGGCCGGCCACGGGCCGCAGAGGTCACACGACCTGGCCATCGACACGGTCTCGGGTATCCAGGGCGCCCTGGTCATCAGCAGGGCGCTGGGCGAGACCGAGGCCTTCCGGGCATCCCTGACCCGGTTGCACGCACGCATCACGCGACCAAGCAGCAACGACGACACAGGAGACGTTCGATGAACCGCAACGATGTGACCGAGCTGATCGTCAGCCGCAAGCTGGAGCGCAAGTTGCGCTGGGACGACGTGGCGGAAGCGGTCGGCCAGAGCAAGGAGTGGTCGACAGCCGCGTGCCTCGGACAGATGGCGCTCTCCCAGGAGGAGGCCGCGCGCCTCGCCGAACTGCTCGACCTCCCAGCCGAGGCAGTCGCTCTGCTGCAGATCCCGCCGTACCGCGGATCCCTACCGACCGCGGTGCCGACCGACCCGCTGATCTACCGGTTCTACGAGCTGATCAGCGTCTACGGCACCACATTCAAAGAGCTGATCAGTGAGGAGTTCGGCGATGGCATCATGAGCGCCATCGACTTCGAGATGAACCTCGAGCGCGAGCCCAACGACGCCGGAGACCGGGTGCGGATCACGCTCAGCGGGAAGTTCCTGCCCTACCGCCGCTACTGACCATGGCGACCACCGAAGCCCCCGGTCGCAGAAGTCGCCCTGGCGCTGCTCCGTACGGCATTCCACAACTAGACGCATGACGACGATCCACCAAGCCTCGACGAACTGATCCAGCAGGCGTACAGGGTCTCGGTGGTCGTCAGGAGGGCGATCGCGCGGCCGGCGTCGGGGGCGTAGCAGCGGTCGCCGCCGTCGTCGGCGTGGAGGGGGCTGCTCGCCGCGGAGTACGGCACTGATGTAGGAGGGGATGGGGAAGAACGGTGATTCCGGGTCGACGAGCGGTCCCCAGATGGTGCCGATCCGCAGGACGACCGGCTGGACTCCGCTGCCCCGCAGGCTGTGCGTGGTGATCGGCTCGACCGCCTTCTTGAACGCGACGATCAGGTGCGGCAGCTGCGTTGTGGGCAGCGCCAGTTACTCGTGCCAGCGTGTTTCGGTTCGGCCGATGTAGACGCCGAGGCTGCTGGCGACGGCGAACCTGCGCACGCCCCAGGTGTGGGCCGCGTCCAGGGCGTTGAGCAGGCCGGTCGTCTCCGTCCGGAAGAAGGCGACCGGGTCCTTGTCCGGGATGCCTCCGGCGAGGTGGACGATGTCGCTGATGTCGTGGCGGTCGGCGAGGGCGAGGAACGCGTCTCGGTCGGTGACGTCGAGGGACTCCACGGTGACCCGGCCCGCGAGGAACGAAGGGACCTCGGCCCGGCGGTGGGACGTGACGACGACCTCCTGTCCGATGTCGACGAGCGCGCGGGCGGTGTGCGCCCCGATCATGCCGAGACCTCCGGTGACGAGGATCATCGGGCCACCTCGTAGTGCAGGTGGGTCACGTCGGCAGCCGGAATGACCTCGATGAGACGCAGCCGCACATGCTCCGGGAGCTCGTGGAAGAAGCTGCGGCCGCCGCCGAGCAGGACGGGCACCTGATGGAGGATCACCTCGTCGACCAGGCCCGCCTTGAGCGCCGCGGTGGCCACCTCACCGCCCATCAGGCCGACGTCCTTGCCGCCGGCCGCGTCGCGGGCTGCGGCGATGGCGTCCTCGATGCCGGTGGTCACGAGCGTCTGCCGGTCGCTGATCTCCGGCACGGGGCGGTGGCTGAGCACGATCAACCGTGCCGTCGGGTGCGGGCCGTCACCCCCGAAACCGCTGGAATGCTCGTAGGTCGTGCGCCCCGCGACCGTCGCCCCGACTCGTGCCGCGACGACGTCGAAGAATCGGGCGCTGGGCTCGCTGAGCTTGAATCCGTCGAATACCTTGCTCGGCGTGTCCCCGTTGAAGTACCAGTCGAAGAGCATCGACGCGTCACCGAGACCGCGCCCGTACTCATCCGTCCCCGGGGGAGTGCGGCCACTGATGTAGCCGTCCACG
The DNA here is from genome assembly GCF_035552695.1 of Actinospica sp. Taxonomy (NCBI): domain Bacteria; kingdom Bacillati; phylum Actinomycetota; class Actinomycetes; order Catenulisporales; family Actinospicaceae; genus Actinospica; species Actinospica sp. The sequence continues at coordinate 7,569 of NZ_DASZKT010000106.1, read as the reverse complement.
GAGACGGCGTGGGCGCTGAAGACCTTGCTCATGTCGTGAACCTTTCACATTGGTTGAGATCGCTGGTCAGATGGCTTGGGGGAAGTCGAAGAGGCGCTGCGGGTCATAGACGCGCTTGACGGAAGCCAGCCGGGTGCGGTTGCCCGCGTGGTACGCCACGGCCCAATCGTCGAGCGCGAGGTCGGGGAAGTTGGGGTAGACACGCCCCGATCCGTCGACGTGAGCGGTCGCCCACGAACGATCGACCCAGGGGTCGGCCGCGTCGGCGATGTGTTCGAGCAGGAAGCGCTCGCCGCGGTGAGCGAAAGCGGTCGCGTCCTCGGCGACCGCGTTGTACGACCCGCTCATTGCTGTGAAGGTGAGCTGGCGTCGGTGCGGGTCTCTCGGCGTTGCTTCTCCGAGGCATGTCAGGAGGTGTGTCAGCAGCGAAGCCAGGGTGCTGTCAGCAAGCGCGGTCGAGAAGAACTCCGACCTGATCCGCACCCTGCGCTCGGCGGCCGAATCCCGGGGATCTGTCTCGGCGAACGTCTGCTTCAGACGGGAGAAGGGGAGGCCGCCGCGCAGCTCGATCGTTGCCGTCGGGGCGGCAGTCGTATCAATGAGCTGTCGTAGGAGTTGTCTGGTCGATACCTCGCCGAGTGTGGAGGCGCCGAAGAGGGTGGCTTTGGTGGGCTCGCCGGGATCGGACTGGAGGCTGAGGTTGGCGGTGAGTTCGTCTGGCGCGTCCGGGGCCCAGGTTTGCCAGGCCGTGACCAGGTCCGCGAGCTGGTCGGGAGCGAGGCTCGGCCAGTGCGCCTGGATGCGGGTGCTCACCGGCTCGGGAACGGTGTCGAATCGGAATGACGTGACTACGCCGAACTGGCCGCCGCCCGCACCGCGCAGAGCCCAGAACAGGTCCGGCTCATGGTTGTCGTCGCAATCCACGATGCTGCCGTCAGCGAGCACGACGCGAGCGCCTACTAGGCGATCGCACGTCAGTCCATACGTGCGCCCGAGCAGACCGATCCCGCCGCCAAGCGTGAGGCCGGCTATGCCGACGGTGGGCCCACACCCGGCGGGAAGTGTCCGGCCGCGGGAGTGCAGCGCGGCATACGCCTGCTCCAACCGAACGCCGGCCCCGATCGTGGCGACTCCGTCGTCCGCCACGCGGATGCAGTCAAGGCCGGACAGGTCGAGCACGACACCGTCCATCGACGACCGGCCCGCGAAGCAGTGGCCGCCGCCGCGAGGGACGACGCGGTTCCGTGTTGTTGCCGCGTACTCGATGGCGCGAGCGACGGCAGCGACCGAGTGGCACAGGACCGGCTCGCGGTCATCTCGAACAGGCTCACCGCGAACGCGGTCATCTCGAACGTCGTCATTTTGGACTGACACGAGTGCGAGATTACGAGCGCGGCGGCGACGAATCTTGAACGAATCGCGCACGCTCATGTGCGCCCCGATGTGCGCCGCCAGACGCGCGCCCTCAGACCCGCAGCGGTGGCCTGCTGCGCGTGGCGAGGAAGGGCTTGAAGGCGGCCGAGTGGTCGTGGCCGCAGGCGCGGCAGTCGAGGCTGTCACCGAGCAGCTGGCGCGGCGTCAGCCCGGTCAGGCGCAGGCATTCTCGGCTCAGGTGCGCCTGGTCGGCGTAGCCCACATCGACCGCGAGGCCCGCCATGCCGTCCGTACCCCGCCGCCCCGAGGCGGCCGCGCCGGACTGAGCCAGCGCGAGAAAGCCCTGGAACCGCAACGTGCGCTGCAGAACCTTGGGGCTCACTCCCACCGCCTGCAGGCAGCGGCGGCGCAGCTGGCTGGGGGAGAGCGCCAGGTGGGTGGCCAGCGCGTCGACGTTGAGCGGGTGCCAAGGCATCAGGGCCCTGACGGCTTCCCCTACCAGCGGATCCAAGCGGGCCGAACCGCGGAACTGCCGCGCGAGGTGGGCTTGCAGCAGCACGAGTGCCTGCTCGGCCGTCCCGGCCCCGGCCATCGCCTCCGTAAGCCGGTCCACCGAACGCCCCCACAACTCCGCCAGTCCGAGCCGCTGGTCCACCAGTTCGTCGAGGACCGTCGGAAGCGGCGGCGCCGCGCCCGGATGAAATCGCACGCCCACGATCGTGGTGCGCGCCGGAATGACCTCGACCGCCGGACCGGTCAGCGGGCCGACCAGCTGGGGGCGTCCGCCGATCGGGAAATGGATCTCGACGCCGCCCGTCGGCAGGTGTCGTTGCACGCGCGCCAACTCACCGGTGCGCTGGATCCAGACCGTCCGCACCACACCCGCCATCCCCGGCAGCGGTGGACGCTCGACATAAGACTCCGTCCCAGCGGTGTCCTCCGTGGAGCTGTGATCTCTCACGTTCGCGAGCCTAGTGAGAGAACCCGTATCGCGGAACGGTTATGGATTGAACGCGCGTAGCCAAGACGAAGTCCCGACCGCACCCCGTGCGGTCGGGACTTCTGAGGTGTTTCTATGAACTTATGCGTCAAATCCGCGTCAGTTGAACGTCACGACGTCGCTCGGGCCGCCGAAACTGGGGCTGACCGCAGCTCCCGTCCCGTCGATGACGGTCTGGATGCCGCCGGTGCCGTTCAGGAACACCGTGAGGAGGTCGTTGAACTGCACTCCCGAGGTCTGCGGCGCCTGGAAGGCCATCGCGTTCTCGATCGCGACTCCCTGACTGAAGTACGAGTAGCTGCCCATGCCGTAGCCGTTGAACGTGGTCACGCTGTTCGGCACGTAGAACGCCGGGTAGCCGTTCTGGGTGGCGCTGGACATCCACGCCGCCTGGCTCGGCACCTCGTACGGGTTCTCGTTCTGGAAGAACACGACCTTGCCGCCCTGGCCGTTCCAGATCGTCTCGTACTGCTGGTAGTGCTCCACGGCCAGGCCGTTCGCCTCGACCCGGTCGCCGTTGACGGCGAGGCCGGTGGCCGACTGGTCGCCGGTCCAGCCGCCCGCGCCGGCGCCGTGGTCGGCGCGCCACGACCACACGTCGTCGATCAGCGAGTCGTTGGAGTTGTCGACGAACGCGGTGGCCACCGTGCCGGCCTCTTCGCCGCCGACGCGGAAGAACACGTCGTCGACGCTGTCCGGGTTGGCGGCGTTGTTGGCGGTCGAGCCCTCGGTGCCGAGCTGCAGCAGCGCGGAGGACTGCGTCGGTCCGGCGTCGAAGATCAGGCCGGAGACGTTGACGCCGGGGACGTCGGCGACCGACATGGTGACGTTGCCCGAGGTCGGGATCAGCGTCGCGAAACCGAGGCCGAGGATCTTCGTGTTCGCATGCGTCACCTGGATCGTCTGCGCGTACTGGTACACGCCCGGGGTGAACAGCAGGTTGTCACCGGCGGCGAGCGCGGCGTTGATCTGGCCGATGGTGCTCGACGAGTTCACCACGTAGAACGAGTTCAGCGACAGCGACGAACCAGGGGTGTTGCCGTTCGCCCAGGTGGGTCCGTTGGAGTTGGACTGCGCCGAGGGCACGAATACGTTGTAGTTCCCTGACGAGTCCGTGTAGAGGTACGGCTCCTCCTGCGTGGTCGGGCAGCTCCCGAGGGTCGTGTAGGGCGCGGTGCCGCCGCTCAGGCCCGAGTTGCCGGAGAAGCTCTGCGGGGGCGCTCCCGGGTCACCGCAGAACACCTGGTTCCACACGCCGTTGCTCCAGCTGCCGATGTCCGTGTTGCGCACGAAGAACTGCTGCTGCGAGCCGTTCGTCACCGTGTTGTTGAGCTTCGAGTCGGCGATGAAGCCGCCGCTGGCCCAGTCCGGCGAGCCGTCGCAGTAGTCCATCAGCGTCAGGTTGCCGTTGATGTTCACCCGGCGCATCGGGGCTGCCTGGGAGACGGCCCACACGTCCGTGCCGTTGAAGCAGCCGGTCATGCCGGTCACGTTGATCGTCAGGTTGGAGACCGAACGCCAGAAGTTGGTGGTGGCGTAGCACTCGGTCTGAACACCGTTGGTGCACTGGTTGTACGAGTTGATCGCGCCGTTGATGACGACCTGGCCCGGGTTCTGGCCGAGGCCCGCGACACTCTCGTAGAAGCCGACCGAGAACACGAGCGGGGTCGAGGCGGAGCCGTAGGTGCCGGGCTCGAACAGCAACTCGTAGCGCTGGCTGCCGAACTGGTTTCCGGCCTGCGCGTTCGAGATCGTGTTGACGGTGCTCAGGATCGAGCTCACCGACTCGCTCGGGGTGAACACGTAGACGTTCGCGCCGAGGCTGCCGCCGGTCGCCGGAGCGCCGGGCAGCGTCGCGGAGGTCGAGGTGTTGAAGACGGTGACGTTCGTCAGCGACCACCAGCTCGTGGTGCTCGACGCCGTCAGCAGGATCCTGATGTAGCGCGCCTGCTGGGTGGAGAACGTCGCGGTCTCGGGGGACGCGGTGCCGGTGCCGAAGTAGACCGGCGTGAACTTCGTGCCGTCGTTGGAGACCTCGACGTCGTAGCCGCGGGCGTAGTCGCCGCTGCCGGTTCCGGAGTCCAGGTTGACCTGGTTGAAGGTCTGCACGGAGCCCATGTCGGCCTGCCACCACATGCCCGGCGCCTGGTCCGCGTCGGAGCTGAAGCGCGCGCCGCTGGCGTTGATCGCGTTCTGCGGGGCGTCTCCGGCGGCGGAGTTCGTGTTCGAAGTCGCGGCCCAGCCGGTCTCGGTGAGCTGTCCGTTCGTTCCGCCGCCGCCCGAGCTGCCGGAGCCGCTGGTGTAGGCGGTGAAGTTGACCATCGACCACCAGTTCGGGCTCACGCCGGTGGTCAGCTGGACCCTGATGTACTGCGCGGTCTGCGTGGCGAAGGTCGCGGTCTCGGGCGAGGAGGTTCCGGTGCCGGTGTAGACGGTGGTGAAGTTGGTGCCGTCGCTGGAGATCTCGACCTCGTAGCCGCGGGCGTAGTCACCGGGGTAGCCGCCGGAGTCCATCTCGATCTGGTCGAAGCTCTGCGCCGAGCCCATGTTCACCTGCCACCACATGCCGGAGGCCTGCGCGGCGTCGGAGCTGAAGCGCGCGCCGCTGGCGCTGATCGCGTTCTGCGGGGCGTCTCCGGCGGCTGAGTTCGTGTTCGAACTCGCCGTCCAACCGGTCTCGGACAGCTGCGTCTGCGTCGCGGCCGAGGCCGGGGACGCGGCGAGCACCGGCGCGAGGGAAACGAGGCCGCACGCGGTGGCCGCCGCGACGAAGTAGTGGACCGCCCGACGTGTCGTCGCGCCCACCAGCCGCCGTTTTCTGGTCATGGAGGGTGTCTGCCTTTCCTTGACGTATTCAAGAGTGGGAGAGCGCTCTCCGAGCGGTAGTGAACTCCTCGGTTACGAAGTCGTCAAGAGAAAGTCACACGTATTCAGTTCCGAAACCGGCCGCGGCTCAGCGGGCGGGTTCCGGAACTCAGGCGGACGCGCGCACGACCAGCGTGGGTTCGAACACTGTCGCGGCGGACGGCAGTTCCGGCCGGTCGAGCCGGTCGAGCAGCAGCCGGGCCATCTCGGCCGCCATCTCCTCCACCGGCAGGTGCACGGTGGTCAGCGCGGGCCGGCACAGCATGGCCGCGTGGTGGTCGTCGAAGCCGACGACGGCCACGTCCTCGGGGATGCGCCGGCCGCGCTCGTGCAGCACGGTGACCGCGCCGAGGGCCATCAGGTCGTTCGCCGCGAACACGCCGTCCAGGTCGGGGTGCTCGTCCAGCAGCCGGGCCATCGCGGCGCCGCCGCTCTCCTGGGTGAAGTAGCCCTCGACGGCCGGGATCTCGGGAAATCCGTGCTCTGCCATCGCCTCGCGGAAGCCGGCGAGCCGGTCGAGGCCCGCGGACATGTCCATCGGCCCGGCGATCGTCGCCACCCTGCGGCAGCCGCGCGCGGCCAGGTGTTCAGCGGCCAGCCGGGCGCCGACCCGCTGCGGTGCGTCCACGTAGCTGATCCGCAGCGGGGACTTCGGCCGCTCGGAGAGCACGGCCGGGAGTCCGGCCTCGGTGAGCAGGTGCGGCAGCGGGTCCCGCGGATGCGAGGAGATGAGCAGCACGCCGTCCACGTGCCCCTGCCGGAGGTAGCCGACGAGTTGCTGACGCATCTCGTCGGTCTCCACGAACATCAGCACCAGGTTGAGCCCGCGCGGCCGCAGCACGGAGAAGAGCCCTGATACGACCCGGCCGAAGTACGGGTCGGTGAAGACTCGCCCGACGAACGCGTCGTCCGCCGGCACGCTGCGGTCCTCGCCCTCGGAGACGACGAGCGCGACGGAGTTGGTGCGCCGCGTCACGAGCGAGCGCGCGGCCTGGTTCGGCACGTAGCCGGTGGCCTCGACGGCGGCGCGGACGACCTCGGCGATCTGCGGATCGACGTTGCGGACGTTGTTGATCACCCGCGACACGGTCGCGCGGGAGACCCCGGCCACCCGCGCGACGTGCTCGAGCGTCGGTGCGGCGGGCGGTGTCTGGTTGGCATCCACGACTGGGATTGTAACCACGGATGGTTTTCTGTAATGCACGGCTCCGCCATGCGTCGCGGGGATGTGAGAGCGCTCTCCCATCCCCGCGACGGATTATCCGGGGCGACGGCTACCAGCCGACCGCCACGACCATGTACTGCGGGTTGGCGACGGAGAGGTCGGAGGAGTAGCCGTCCACGTCGTCGTACGGGAAGCCGTACTGCATCCCGTTGATGGCGTTCTGGTGCCAGAACTGCGCGTAGTAGTTGGACGGAGCGGTCTGGTAGAAGTTGCTCGCGATCGACTGCTGGGCCGTCGGCAGTTGGGCGACGCCCCGGTTGAGGGCGGCGCACAGCGTCGGGTTGCCCGAGAGGGTGCCGGCGCAGCCGAAGACGTCGAGGCTGGTGTCGCTGGTGTCCCCGGCGGCGGTCAGCGCGCTGTTGAAGTAGGTGGCGTACGCGCCGCCCGCCTGGAAGGCCGGGTCGCCGCCGGGCGAGGGGATCCCGTACGGCGCCTGGTCCGTGGCCAGCTCCTTGAACGCCGTGGGCACGGAGTTCTGGAAGCGCTGGAACGTGGCCGTGCGGCTCTCCTGGAAGGTGGCGTAGTTCTCGCCGACCTCCTGCTCCGTGCCGGCGTGGGTGTGCACGAGCAGCGCGAGCTTGAGGCCGAAGCGGTCCACGCGTGTGGTGTCGACGTTGATCGACGCCGTCCCCACGGTGAACTCGATGAAGTCGTAGTACTGGCTGGTCGGCGAGCCGAGGTAGAAGTACATCCGGCCGGCCGAGTTCGCGGGCATGTCGATGTACGGCTGCTGAGCGATCGACTTCTCCTGGCCGTTGAAGCTCCAGTAGACCTCACTGTCCGGGTACTGGCCGTTGGTCTGGTTGGTCACCGCCACCTCGAGCACGTTGCTGGCGGCCGGAATGGCGCTCGTGTTGCCCCAGAAGGCCGCGGGCGGCGCTCCGGAGCCGGTCGGAGTCGTGGTCGGCGACGCCGACGCGGTCGGCGAAGACGTAGCCGTCGAGCCGCCGGTCGTGTAGACGTCGAACTCCCAGAGTGAGTATCCGTACTGTGTGGCGCGTGCCGTGCCGTACATGCGGACGTAGCGGCCGGTGCCGGAGACGGTCAGCGACTGGTTGCCGCCGGTTCCGGTTGTGGTGGAGTAGATCGAGGTCCAGGTCGAGTT
>NZ_DASZKT010000105.1:0-1799 GCF_035552695.1 Actinospica sp. | reverse complement strand
ACCCCGGAGTTCCGCTGGCTGATGTCGTCCGACGTGTGCAAGCACTGCACACACGCGGGCTGCCTCGACGTCTGCCCGACGGGAGCGCTGTTCCGCACCGAGTTCGGCACCGTCGTCGTGCAGGACGACGTCTGCAACGGTTGCGGCACTTGCGTCGCCGGGTGCCCGTTCGGCGTGATCGAGCGCCGCAGCGATGGCACGTATTCGACCCCCTCGCGACGGTCGGACCGTCTGGCCCATGAATTCGTGACCGGTGTCGCCCAGAAGTGCACTCTCTGCTACGACCGTTTGGTCGACGACCAAACCCCGGCGTGCGCCCAGACGTGCCCGACGACCTCGATCAAGTTCGGCGATCACGACGAGCTGGTGGTACGGGCCCGCGAACGGGTCGCCGAGCTGCACGCCCAGGGCCGCACCGAGGCCCGCCTCTACGGCGCCAACGAGCACGACGGCGTCGGTGGCACGGGGTCGATCTTCCTGTTGCTCGACGAGCCGGAGGTCTACGGCCTTCCGCCCGACCCGCGGGTCTGCACCGCCGACCTCCTCCAGATGTTCAAACGGGCCGGCCTGGCCGCGGCCGGCATGTTCGGAGCTGCCGCGGTGGCGTTCTGGAGGAGCCGGTGAGCACCTCCGAATACGACAGCCTACGCCCGCCGGAGCGGACGGGCCCTGGACGAGGCGGCAACCGACAACGCACGGGGCGCCGCGGCGGGGGCGACGGTTCGCGTGAGATGCCGATGGTCCCCGAGGCCGAGTTCGGCTCGTACTACGGGCGTCCGGTGGTCAAGCCCGCGCCATGGGGTCACGAGGTCGGCGCGTACCTTTTCCTGGGCGGCCTCACCGGTGGGTCAGGCCTCCTGGCCGCGGGCGCCCAGCTGACCGGTCGCACGAAACTTCGCCGCAACGCCCGGTTGTCGGCGCTGGCCGCGGTGGCGCTCGGCGCGATCGCGCTGGTGATGGACCTGGGCCGGCCCGAGCGGTTCCTCAACATGATGCGGACCCTCAAGCTGACCTCGCCGATGAGCCTCGGCTCGTGGATTCTCAGCTCTTTCAGCGCCGGTGCCGGCATCGCCGCGGCCTCCGAGATCGACCGAATGACGGGCGAACGACTTCCGTTGGGCCCGTTGCGGCCCGTGCTGCGCGCGGTGGAAGGGCCCGCGGGATTTCAGGCCGCACTGTTCGGCCCACCGCTCGCCGTCTACACCGCGGTGCTGCTCGCCGACACCGCGACGCCGACCTGGAACGCCGCCCACGAAGACCTGCCGTTCGTCTTCGTCAGCTCCGCGAGCCTGGCGGCCTCGGGTTTGGCGATGATCACCACACCGGTCTCCGAGGCGGGACCCGCCCGCAAGCTGGCGGTGCTCGGTGTGCTCGGCGACGTGGTCGCGATGAAGGTCATGGAGCGCCGGATGGACCCGGTCGCCGCCGAACCGCTCCATCACGGCGACCCCGGCCGGATGCTGCGGTGGAGCGAACGGCTCGCGCTAGCGGGCGGATTGGGGACGTTGCTCGGCGGTCGGCACCGCGTCGTCGCCGCGCTTTCCGGCCTGGCGCTGATGGCGTCATCGGCGCTCACCCGATTCGGTGTCTTCGAGGCGGGCAAGGAATCGGCCCGCCACCCCCGCTACACGATCGAGCCGCAGAAACGCAGGCTTGCGGCCCGCCGGGCGGCCGGCGTCACCGGCGACTCGATCACCACCGCGGGCTGAACGGCGGTTTGCACCCTCAGCAGCGGGGTATCCCCAACGGCATGACGAATTTTGGCTACACTCTTATGACGGAGCAGAGTGGACCCAAAG
>NZ_DASZKT010000104.1:0-10232 GCF_035552695.1 Actinospica sp. | reverse complement strand
GCCGACCTGCTCGCTCGTGCGGGTGTCCAAGTTATGCGGCTGCCAGAATCCCGCGCGCCGCCGCTCGTGCGCAACCGGAATGGCCGACTATCCCACCAACGGGTACCGCGCGGGGGCGCCGAGGCGCTACCGTGCCAGCGGAGATACGGGTGGATCTCGAAGGGGGAAAGATGTCCGCAGACAATCCATGGGATGCGCAGGCGTACGGGGCGCCGCAGCAGAGCCCGCAGCAGAACTACGGACCGGCGCCGGGTTTCGGTCAGCCGCAGCAGGTCCCGCAGCAGGCACCGGTACAGCCGCAGCCGCAGGGAGAGCCGCAACCGGCGTTCGGCCCGCCGCAGCAGCAGTACCAGCAGCAGCACCCGCAACAACAGTATCCGCAGCAGTTCCAGCAGCCGCTTCCGCTTCCGCAGCCGCAATACCCGCAGTATCAGCAGCAGCCGAACTACGGTCCGCCGCAGCAGCAGCAGTTCCAGCAGGGCTTCGCTCCCGACGGCTGGTCCGTGCCGCAACAGCAACAGCATCAGCAATACCAACAGCAGTGGCAGGGTGAGCCAGGCCGCGGGATGCGCGTCGCCGCGTTGATCCTGCTGATCGTGGCCGTCGTCATGACCATCGGCAGCGAGACGGCGCTGGTGGGCCTAGGCAGCCTCGCCGGCAACGTCGCGACTCTGATCTTGATCGTCGGCCTCGGTATCGCCGGGGGCGCGATGCTCGACCGCAGGGCGCGCAACTGGAGCGCAGGCCTCGCCGTCGGCCTGGCAATCACAGAGGCGCCGATATACATCCAGCAGCTCCGGTCCGGCGACCAGATCTGGTACCAGTTCTGGAGCGTCGGCGCCCTACTCGCCACCGCGCTCGGCGGCCTGTTCGCCTTCGTCGCCCTGCAGCAGGAACGCGCCGTCGCCGAGCCGGGGATCAAAATCCCCATGCCCGCCGTGGCGCTCGCCATCCCGGCCGTGCTGTTCTGGGCGGTCAGCGACGTGCTGAACAACTTCACCTGGAAGTACACGGATTCGTCCGGTAGCTTCGCGTGCTGCTCCTGGTCGCATCAGTCCGGCCAGGACAAGATTGCGAACGTGCTCACGATCCTCGCCCTCGCGGTCGTCGTGCTCTACGCCGCCCAGGCCACCCGGGCGGGCCTGGCCAAAGGGCTGCTCGCCGGAGCCTTCGTGTTCATGGCGTCCCAGGCCGCTGGCACCGTCTTCGCAGTGCTGGCCCCCGGCTCGACGATCAGCAACCTGCACGGCATGACCGACGTGCACGCGTCGATCGATAATGGATTCTGGTTCACCCTTGTCGGATTGATTCTGTTCGCGGCTGCCTTCATCACCCAGCGCAGCGATCCGCGTGAGAGACAAGGAGCCACGAGATGACGCAGTACCTGATCTCGTTCGACGACGGCGCGATGACATTCCCCGAAGAGGAGTTGCCCGACGTAGCCGAGGCCGCGCAAGCGGTATGCCAGGACGCCAAGGACGCCGGCGTATGGATCTTCGGCGGCGGGCTACAGACCCCGCACGGATGAGCGTGGTGGCCATCGGCGGGACGATCACCGACGGCCCGCCGTCGAGCAAGGCCTACATCGGCGGATTCGCGGTCCTCGACGTCCCCTCCCGCGCGGACGCGACACAAACGCGAAACAGCCCCTGACCACGTGCTTCACGATCAGGGGCTGTTCCCTTGCGCGGAGGATACGAGATTTGAACTCGTGAGGGGTTGCCCCCAACACGCTTTCCAACCGATCTTCCGGCCGTTCTGGATCTCGCATTGGTCGCTCTACCTGCATGAACGCAATCTGCGCGATCAGTGCGAGGGTGCGCACACGGGCGAACTGAGACCCAAACTGAGCCCCCGCCAAGGACCCTTGAACTGAGCTCGTGCCGACTTGAGTCCGCTGGTGGGCGGGTCGGGATTCAAGCTGAGCTGAGACGATAGAGCGGTCGCGCGAACGCAGGATGAGATGAGCCCCCTACGCGTCCTCATGGCTCATGTCGTTCGTCGGCCCGTACCCCGGTCGCGGCACGCCGCAGGTATTCGACGGCCATCTGGGCGGCGGCACCGATCACCCGGGAGGCACTGTCCGGGTCGGCATCCGGATCGAGTTCCTGGGTGAACACGGCGACGGCGTACCGTTGCCCGTCGGGATACATCACTGCCCCGACGTCGTTGCTGATCGCTCCCGGGCCAGTGCCCGCTTTGGTCGCGACGGTTCCCGATTTGGCCGCGATCGACACGTCCGCGTCAAACCCAGTCGCGATCTTCCGGGTCAGCCACTGGCTGCCCATCATCGCCCGTAGATCCGCGCACGCCGCCGCTGGGCCCGCCTCGTCACGCCAGATCAAGCGGACCAGCCGCGCCATGTCCTGTGCAGTGGTGTAGGGCACAGTGTCGGGCTGCGCAAACGATGCGTAGAACGCGCGGCGCATCTCAGCGGCACGGGCAGGTGCTGCTTCCGCGAGGGCACGACCATGCTCGGCGAGGTCGGCGAAGCCGAGGCCGCGACCGATGGCATCGAAGTGCTCACGGATGGTGCAGGTGAAGTCTGTGTGCGCCAGGCCCAGCGCCGCCATCCGGGCAGCGATTCGCTCCGGACCGACCCGGCGGATCACCGCGTCGGTCGCCGTGTTGTCGCTGATCGTCAGCATCAGCACGGCCAGGTCGCGCAGCGAGACCTCCGCCGTGTGCGCGAACAGACATAGCCCCTGCCCACCGGGTGTGCGCTCGTCCGGTGAGAGCCTGACAGTCTCGGCCGGATCCAGCTCGCCAGCGGCTGCCTGGCATAGCAGCTCCAGGCCAACTGCGATCTTGAACGTCGATGCGGCGTAAGCCTGCTCGGCCGCCCGCACACCAACCCGGCCTGGGCCGTCGATCTCCGCCACACTGAGCATCCCCCGGTAGCCGGACGCCGTGAACAGCGCCTCCACATCATCCTCAATCATGCCCCTGACTCTCGCAGGCGGTCAGACGACTGCGCACCGCAGTTCGCTGAGGGCAGAAGACGGCCGCCATCGACCAACCCGTGCCGGACCGCACGACTGACGAACGGTTACCATGCGTGATCACGACGACCAGACTGCCGAGGCAGGCACCATGCTCAACGCTCCGGCCTGGGCAGTGTGTGGGCCTAACTTTGCTTTACCTCATCAAGAGGGGCCCGGGCTCGCCGGGCACGGCGCCCATAGCCCTCCTGAGAGCCCGCACCGCGCTACGTCACAGCGCGCAGCACGGCCCGCGTGCTCACCAGGGCTCTGGCAGGCCGAGCAGCGGCGCGCCGTGCTCACTCATCGCTGGCCTCAGGGCGCCGCGGCTCGGCCGGCCGCCGCCCACTCGCAACGTCGCGGTACGTGGGGACTAAGCCGGACGAGACGATCGGCGCCTCAGGGTCTCCGGAGGCCGCGAGTCCGGCCGGGAAGCTACCGAGCCGAACAGGGTCCAGTTCTCCTGACAGTTGCTTGTTCAGTTGGGTCAGCTCGCGGTATGCCTCAGCGAACATCGGGACGAGCGAAGCGAGCCGTTGCAAGACTTCCGCTGTAGGCATCGGCTCGATCGGCTTGCAGAGTTCATCGAAGCTCTTCACGCCGGTCACCTCGACCAAAATGATCTGGTAGCCGAGCGTGGGCAGCCCGTGGGTACCGTTCTCCCAGTTCTGCACCAAGCGCTTCGCGCAGCGGTTCGGCAGACTCATCTCGCGTCCGACATCCTGAACCCGTCTGGCAACGGCGGCGACATTGCTGCTGATCCTGAAGGTTCCCGACCGTGCTGCGCAGGGTGTCATGGGCTGGTCGGACGCCAGTATGCCCGCGCGGTATCAGCATGTCGTGAAGGAGGTTCAGCAGGACATCGCGGACCAGGTCGGCGGGCTGTTGTGGACGTTCCCGAAGCCTCGAACTGCAACTGAAACTGCAACTACTGAGACCGGAACTGAGACCCGCGATCTTCCGACGAGCTGATAGCCAGAAAGCAAGACAACCCCCGAGCAGCGTTTCCGCTGGTCGGGGGTCGTTCTCTGCGCGGAGGATACGAGATTTGAACTCGTGAGGGGTTGCCCCCAACACGCTTTCCAAGCGTGCGCCCTAGGCCACTAGGCGAATCCTCCGTGGGCAAGCTTACCCGACGGCGGGGGGTGCTTCGCCACCCGCTTTCTCGGCTATGCTGTCTGGCGGACCCCTCGTGTGGCGTCACCCCACCGAACCCCCCCAGGGCAGGAATGCAGCAAGGGTAGGCAGGCTCTGGCGGGTGCGCGAGGGGTCTTATGCTGCGGTGACGAAGGTGGTGACGACACCCCACCGAACCCCCACTGTCGTATTCAAGCGGCAGGAATGCAGCAAGGGTAGGCAGGCTCTGGCGGGTGCGCGAGGGGTCTTATGCTGCCCGGACACCGGGCCGTCACGGACTGTCGCGCGGGATGTATCTGGTTGTCGGTGGAAGCGGCTAGGCTCGGGTCGTGTCGCTAGCCCTGTACCGCCGCTATCGCCCCGAGACCTTCGAGGAGGTCATCGGGCAGGAGCACGTGACCGGGCCGCTGCAGCAGGCGCTGCGCAATCAGCGGGTCAATCACGCCTATCTGTTCAGCGGGCCGCGCGGGTGTGGGAAGACGACCAGCGCGCGGATTCTGGCGCGCTGCCTCAACTGCGAGCAGGGGCCGACGCCGACGCCGTGCGGGAAGTGCAAGTCGTGCGTGGGGCTGGCGCGTGGCGCTGGCGGGTCCATCGACGTGATCGAGATCGACGCGGCCTCGCACGGTGGTGTGGACGACGCGCGTGACCTGCGTGAGCGGGCGTTCTTCGCCCCCGTGGAGTCGCAGTACAAGATCTACATCCTGGACGAGGCGCACATGGTGAGCTCGGCCGGGTTCAACGCGCTGCTGAAGGTGGTCGAGGAACCGCCGCCGCATCTGAAGTTCATCTTCGCGACCACGGAGCCGGAGAAGGTCATCGGGACCATCCGCTCGCGTACGCACCACTACCCCTTCCGCCTCGTGCCGCCGGGGACGCTGCGCGAGTACCTGGCCCACCTGTGCGAGCAGGAGGGCATCAAGGTCGAGCCGGAGGTGCTGCCGCTGGTGGTGCGCGCGGGCGCGGGTTCGGTGCGTGACTCGCTGTCGGTGCTGGACCAACTGCTGGCGGGCGCGGACGAGAACGGCGTCTCGTATCCGGCCGCCGCGGCGCTGCTCGGCTACACGGACGCGGCGCTGCTCGACGAGGCCGTCTCGGCGTTGGCGGCGCGGTCCGGCGCGACGGCGTTCGAGATCGTGGACCGGGTCGTCGAGGGCGGGCACGATCCGCGCAGGTTCCTCGGGGATCTGCTGGAGCGGCTGCGGGACCTGGTCATTCTGAACGCCGTGCCGGATGCGGGCGCGAAGGGCCTGATCGCGGCGCCGGCGGACCGGCTGGCGCGGATCGCCGAGCAGGCGGCGGCCTTCGGGCAGGCCGAGCTCTCCCGCGCGGCCGACCTGGCGAACACCGGGCTGACCGAGATGCGCGGGGCCACGGCGCCGCGGCTGCTGCTCGAGCTGGTCTTCGCGCGCATCCTGCTGCCGGGCGGCGAGGATTCGGCCAGATCGCTCGCGGCGCGGCTGGAGCGGCTCGAGCGCTTCGGCCCGCCCGCGTCGGCGGCGCCCAGTCCCGTCGCCGCGCCGACTGAGCAGCCGACACGGCAGGACCCGGCGACGTATCCGGCCGAGGTGGCGGACGCGCCGCCGCCCCCGGCACCCGTTCCCGCGCAGGCGGCGTCGGCGCTCGCCACGCCGCCGTGGCGCGCCGCGGCGACGCCCGCTCCCGCGCAGGCGCCGCCGCCGCAGCAGCCGGGCCCGGCCGCCGCTCCGGCGCCCGCGCAGGGCGGCGCGGGGTACGACGTGGCGACGATCCGCGGGCGCTGGGAGGAAGTGCTGGACCGGGTCCGCGCGGTCAGCCGGGTCAGCTGGACGATGGTCTCCGCGGACAACGCGAACGTGGTCGGCGTCGAGGGGCGCACGATCCAGCTCGGCTTCAAGATCCCGACGCTGCGGCAGAACTTCCCCGGCTCCAAGCACGAGGACGCGCTGCGGCAGGTGCTCGGGCAGGTCTTCGGCGGCGATTGGCGGATCGACGTGATCGTCGATCCCTCGGCCGGGCACGGCGGCGGCCACGGCGGTTCCGCAACGAATCAGCCCCCGCAGACGCCCGCGGGCGGCGGCAACGGTGGCGGCCAGCCGGGCGCCGGCCAGTGGTCGAGCGTGCCCGCGCCGCCCGCACAGCAGCAGGCACCGGCCCCGCAGTCCGCGCCGTCCCCCGCCGCGCCGCCGTCCGCGGGCCCGTCCCAGGAGCCGGCGCAGTCCGCCGGGGGCACCGCGGTCGCGACGTTGACGGCCCCCGCGCCCGCCGCGGAACCCGAGCCGCCGGCCCCGCCGGCCTTCGTCGTGCCGGTGCCCGCGCCGTCCCCCGAGCCGAACGGCTACGAGTTCGACGGCCCGCCGCCGCCCTTCGTCGAGCCGCCGTCGGACGAGAACTTCGACCCGCACCTCGCCGCGCTCGACGACGAGGCCGTCCCCAACGATCCCGGGCCCACCGCCCGCGATCTGCTGATCAAGGAACTGGGCGCGAGCATCCTGGACGAGATACAGAACACGGATTGACCCGGAGCCCTATCCGGGCTCCGCACCGTAGGCTCGGGGAAGGGCGGTGTCCCGCCCGTGAGGAACGAGGGAGCAGCAAGGTGTTTCCAGAGGGATTCGACATGGGTTCGCTGATCCAGCAGGCCCAGCAGATGCAGCAGCAGATGGAGAGCGCCCAGCGCGAACTCGGCGAGGTCACCGTGACCGGCACCGCGGGCGGCGGCCTTGTCGAGGCCACCGTCACCGGGCTCGGCGAGCTGACCGGCCTGAAGATCTCCCCGGAGGCGGCCGATCCGCAGGACACCGAGACGCTCGCCGACCTGGTGATCGCCGCGATCCGGGACGCCAACGCACAGGCCGACACGCTGCAGCAGGAGAAGCTCGGCCCGCTCGCCGCGCTCGGCCAGGGCGGCGGCCTCGGCGGGCTGACCGGCGGCGGCCCGGGCGGCGCCACCTTCCCGCTGGGCTTCTAGGAAGACCGGCCGACCGTGTATGAGGGCGTGGTCCAGGACCTGATCGACGAGCTCGGGCGGCTGCCGAACATCGGCCCGAAGTCGGCCCAGCGCATCGCCTTCCACCTGCTGCAGGCCGATCCGGTGGACGTCAAGCGGCTCGCCGAGACGCTGCTGAAGGTCAAGGAGACGGTCCGCTTCTGCGAGGTCTGCGGGAACGTGGCCGCCGCCGAGCGCTGCCGGATCTGCCTGGATCCGCGCCGCGACGTGTCTGTGCTCTGCGTGGTCGAGGAGTCCAAGGACGTCGTCGCGATCGAGAAGACCCGCGAGTTCCGCGGCCGCTACCACGTGCTCGGCGGGGCGCTGTCTCCGATCGAGGGGATCGGCCCGGACGAATTGCGGGTACGCGAACTCATGGCCCGGCTCGCCGACGGCGTGGTGACCGAGCTGATCCTGGCCACCGACCCCAATATGGAGGGCGAGGCCACCGCCAGCTTCTTGGCCCGCCTGGTCAAGCCGCTGACCGCGGACGGCTCGCTGGGGGTCACCCGGCTCGCCTCCGGCCTGCCGGTCGGCGGCGATCTCGAATACGCCGATGAAGTCACCCTGGGCCGCGCGTTCGCCGGAAGAAGGAAGATCGATGGCTGATATCGCTGTGCTGGACGAAGACCTGGAGTTCACCTCCGCCATCGCCGACCAGGTGGAGTCCTTCCTGGTCGCGGTGCGGGCGGTGGCCCGCGGCGAGGCGGACGCCTCGGCGGTCTCGATGCTGCTGCTCGAGGTCTCCCAGCTGCTGCTGGCCGGCGGCCGGCTCGGCGCGATCGCGGACGTGATCCCCGCGGAGCGCTTCGAGGAGGACCCGGGCCCTGACCCGGACCTGGACGAGCTGCGCGACCAGCTCGCCGTGCTGCTCGACCCGTGCGACGTCTACCGCGAGGTCTTCGATCCGCTGGCGGTGCCCACCGAGGTGGAGACCCGGCGGATCTCCGACGACATCGCCTCGATCGTCGCCGAGCTGGCGCACGGCCTGACCCACTTCCGGGCCGGCCGGGAGACCGAGGCGCTGTGGTGGTGGCAGTTCTCCTACCTGTCCGGCTGGGGCCCGGCCGCCTCCGCCTCGCTGCGCGCCCTGCACTCCATCGTGGCCGGATCCCGGTTGCAGGAGACCTGATCCGCCGCCCGGCCGGTGGCACGTGTGTCATCAGATGGAACGAACGGGACAGCTCGACCGTCCGCCGATAGCATGGGCCCCGCCTCCGGTTCGTCGACGCACGCCAGTAGACGTGCGCGGCTGGGGGCAGCGTCGCCGGGTCAGTAGGCCCTGGGCGCACGAAGAGAAGACGGAGCTCACTGTGAGCCTAGTCGTACAGAAGTACGGTGGCTCCTCGGTGGCCGATGCCGAGAGCATCAAGCGCGTGGCCAAGCGCATCGTCGCGGCCAAGCGCGCCGGAAACGAGGTTGTGGTCGTCGTCTCCGCCATGGGCGACACCACCGACGAACTCATCGACCTCGCCCAGCAGGTCTCCCCGTTGCCCGAGGGCCGGGAACTCGACATGCTGCTGACCTCCGGCGAGCGCATCTCGATGGCGCTGCTCGCGATGGCGATCGGTTCACTCGGAGTCGAGGCGCGGTCCTTCACCGGATCCCAGGCAGGCGTCATCACCGACCGGGTGCACAACAAGGCGCGGATCATCCGCGTCACCCCGGGGCGCATCCACAAGGCGCTCGAGGAAGGCGCGATCGCGATCGTGGCCGGCTTCCAGGGCGTCTCCCACGACACCAAGGACATCACCACGCTCGGCCGCGGCGGCTCGGACACCACCGCCGTCGCACTGGCCGCGTCGATGGGCGCCGAGGTCTGCGAGATCTACACCGACGTGGACGGCGTCTACACCGCCGACCCGCGGATCGTGCCGACCGCCCGCAAGCTGCCCACCGTGCAGTACGAGGAGATGCTGGAGCTGGCCGCGTCCGGCGCCAAGATCCTGCACCTGCGCTGCGTGGAGTACGCGCGGCGCTTCGACGTCCCCATTCACGTACGGTCCTCCTTCTCCACGCTGGAGGGCACCTGGATCCGGCACACCCCCGAAGGAGCCGACATGGAGCAGGCGATCATCGCAGGGGTCGCACACGACACCAGCGAGGCGAAGATCACGGTGATCGGCGTGCCGGACAAGCCGGGCGAGGCCGCGCGCATCTTCCGCGCGGTGGCCGACGCCGAGATCAACATCGACATGGTGGTGCAGAACGTCTCCGCCGCCTCCACCGGCCTGACGGACATCTCCTTCACCCTGCCGAAGACCGACGGCGCCAAGGCGATGAGCCTGCTGGACAAGCTCAAGACGCGGATCGGCTTCGACTCGCTCGCCTACGACGACCAGATCGCGAAGGTCTCGCTGATCGGCGCGGGCATGAAGTCGCACCCGGGCGTGACCGCCGTGTTCTTCGAGGCGCTGGCCAAGGCCGGGGTGAACGCGGAGATGATCTCCACCAGCGAGATCCGCATCTCCGTGGTCTGCCGCGCGGACAGCGTCCGGCCCGCGGTCGCCGCCATCCACACCGCCTTCGAGCTCGACTCCGAGGCCGAGGCCGTGGTCTACGCCGGGACCGGGCGGTAGCCGCGACATGAGCGAGTATTCCAAGAAGCTGCCCACGCTCGCGGTGGTCGGCGCGACCGGTGCTGTCGGCACCGTGATGCTGGACATCCTCTCCACCCGGCAGAACGTCTGGGGCGAGATCCGGCTGATCGCCTCGCCGCGCTCGGCGGGCAAGCTGCTCACGGTGCGCGGCGAGCAGGTGCCCGTCGTCGCCCTGAGCGAAGAGGCCTTCGAGGGCGTGGACGTCGCGATGTTCGACGTGCCGGACGAGGTCTCCGCGCAGTGGGGCCCGGTCGCGGCGGCGCGCGGCGCGGTCGTGGTCGACAACTCCGGCGCCTTCCGGATGGACGCGGACGTGCCGCTGGTCGTGCCGGAGGTCAACGCGGCCGCGGCCAGGCAGCGTCCGCGCGGGATCATCGCGAACCCGAACTGCACCACGCTCTCGATGATCGTCGCGATGGGCGCGCTGCACGCAGAGTACGGGCTGACCAAGCTGGTCGTCGCCTCGTACCAGGCCGCGTCCGGCGCCGGCCAGCCCGGCGTGGACACCCTGCGCGAGCAGTTGGCGAAGGTGGCCGCGACGCCGGG
>NZ_DASZKT010000103.1:0-2025 GCF_035552695.1 Actinospica sp. | reverse complement strand
CGGGTCGTGCACGAGGCGCCGGGGATGGTGTTCCTCACCTACGACGAGGAGCACCACCGGATCGCCATCGCCGACCCGGTGGCCATGCGGGCGGCGGGCGCCGGATCGCTGATCGGAGACAGTCCGGCCGTGCTGTCGCTCGAGGAGATCGCGGCGTTGCCGCCCCGCGGGCTCGCCCACATCGCCTTCACGTATCGCACGCTGCAGGACCTGCTGGAGAACTGGGAGCGGCTGAAGAACGATTCGGTGCTGCCGGTCGTGGCGATCAACCACGGGCCGACCACTTCGATGTACTACGCCGACCCGGACGGCAACCAGATCGAGCTGCAGATCGACAACTTCGACACTCCGGAAGCGGGCACGGCGTTCCTGGAGTCCGAGAGTTTCGCGAACAACCCTGTGGGCGAGGCGTTCGACCCCGAGTCGATGCTCACCCGGCTGCGCGCCGGCGAACCCGCCGCCGAACTGGCCGCGCCGACATGGTGACCGCCGCCGGCAGCGCGACCGATGTGGCGGCTCGCCTCGCCTGCGCGGACGTCGTGCGAGCGTCGTTCCAGCTGATCGACGACGGGCACGCGACCCAGGCGGCCAGGCTGTACACGGTCGACGGGACGCTGACGCTGTCGGACGCGACGAAACCGGCCGGTGACGTGACGCTCCGCGGCCCGGACATTCACGGTGCGATGCGAGACCGGGAGGCCGCGGCCAGGACGACCGTGCACGTCCTGGCGCCGTCGGCGTTCCGGTTCACCGGCCCCGACCGGGCCGAGTCGGACTGTCATCTGCAGCTCTACGTGCTGGGCGACGATCGGTCGACGAGCCCGGGGCCGCGCGCGCTGAGCCATGTCCGGGACGTGCTCACCCGTAGCGCGGACGGCGCGTGGCGCATCGCCGCACGCCGCATCACGATCCTCGCCGGAAGCCGGTGAGGTGATGCGCCTGTACCGCACGACCCGGGGATTGGCCCGTGGCGATGGCGACGCGCTGCTCCTGCTGGACCTTCCCCACCCGGACGTCGGAAGCCTGCTGGCAGAAGACATTGCCCGTGCGCGCACCGCGAGGGTGACCGACCGGGTGGCTCCCGGCTCGGTCACGCTCCTCGCGCCGGTGTCCGCGCCGGCCACGGTCGTCGTGGTCGGCGCGAACTACCGGGACCACGTCGCCGAGGCCGGCATCGTCATGCCGGCCGCGCCGCAGTTCTTCACGGTGCCGGCCGGGCGCGACTTCTTCACCGCGCACGGCTCGCCCATCGTGCTGCCCGCCGAGGCGCCCGGATACGTCGACTACGAGGCCGAACTCGCCGTCGTCATCGGGACCGATGGCCGGGACATCCGCAACGCCGACGCGTGGCACCACGTGGGCGGGCTGGCCGTCGCCAACGACGTGTCGGCCCGTGACGTCCAGTTCCGGGGCATGCGCGACGGATCCGTGGTCGACCTGCCGGTGATCCAGCGCAGCAAGACGTTTCCGGCCTTCAAGCCGATGGGGCCGGTCGTGGTGACGCCGGACGAGTTCACGCAGCCGCTCGACCTCACCATCACCACGCACGTGAACGGTGAGCCACGGCAGAAAGGCCGGACCAGCGACATGCTGTTCTCGGTGGCCGAGATCATCGAGGCGGTCTCCGCCACGATCACGCTGGCACCGGGGGACGTCATCCTCACCGGGACGCCCGCCGGGGTCGGGCTCGCGTCCGGGACCTACCTGAAGGCCGGCGATACTGTCGCGGTGGCCATCGACGGCATCGGGGAACTGCACAACGCGGTGACAGCGGGAGGGCTGCCAGGATGAGTTCCGAGAAGCGGGCGCGCGGGCAGCGCCGGGCGGCCCTTGTCGCTGTCGCGGCCGATCTGTTCGCCCGCAAGCCTTATGACGAGATCTACATCCAGGAGATCGCCGAGGCGGCCGGCGTCGCACACGGCTTGCTGTTCTACCACTTCAAGGACAAACGCGGTCTGTATCTCGCCGTCCTGCAGGAGATGCTGGCCGAGATAGTCGACCTGCACAAACCACGCGCGGACGAAC
>NZ_DASZKT010000102.1:0-2355 GCF_035552695.1 Actinospica sp. | reverse complement strand
GAGCCGAGTATCGCGTCGACGAACGGACCGGGCTCGAACGGGGCAAGGTCGTCGGGGCCCTCGCCTAGGCCGACCAGCTTGACCGGCACCCCGAGCTCGCGCTGGACCGCGATCACGATGCCGCCCTTGGCGGTCCCGTCGAGCTTCGTCAGGACGATCCCGGTAACGTCCACGACCTCGGCGAACACCCGGGCCTGGCGGAGGCCGTTCTGCCCGGTCGTGGCGTCGAGCACCAGCAGCACCTCGTCCACCGTGGCCCGCTTCTCGATGACCCGCTTCACCTTGCCGAGCTCGTCCATCAGGCCGGTCTTGGTGTGCAGCCGTCCCGCGGTGTCCACGATCACGGCGTCGACCCCGTCCTCGATTCCCTTGGCGACCGCCTCGAAGGCGACGCTCGCCGGATCGGCGCCCTCCCGGTCGGACCGCACCACCTCGGCGCCGACCCGGCCTCCCCAGGTCTGCAGCTGGTCGGCCGCCGCGGCGCGGAACGTGTCAGCGGCGGCGAGCAGCACGGTGCGGTCGTCGCCGACCAGCACCCGTGCCAGCTTCCCGCAGGTGGTGGTCTTGCCGGTGCCGTTTACCCCGACCATGAGTATCACCGACGGCTGCCCGCCGTGCGGCTTGGTGCGCAGCGACCGGTCCTCGGCGGCCCCGATCTGGGTGACCAGTTCTTCCTTCAGCAGCGCCCGTACCTCGTCCGGGTTGCGGGTGCCGAGGACCTTGACCTTGGTCCGCAGCTCGTCCACGATCTCGCGGGTGGGCGCGACCCCGACGTCCGCGGAGATCAGGGTGTCCTCGACCTCCTGCCACGCGTCGTCGTCGAGCGTGCCCGATGACAGCAGGCCGAGCAGCGCCGAGCCGAAGGCTCCCTGTGAGCGGGCGAGCCGGGACCGGAGCCGGACCAGGCGGCCGGCCGATGGCGGCGGCTTCTCGACCTCCGGCACCGGCGGGGCCTCGGCGACGGGCGGTGGCGGCGGCGTGATCGTCCCGGTCCCGGCGCGCTGTTCCGCCGTCCCGGGAGCCGCCTCGCCAGCGGCCTCCGCCTCGCGCTCGGGCGCGGGCGGCGGTTCGTGCGGCTTGCGGAGCCGGCGGCCGGGCCGGAGCAGGAACGTACCCGCCGCAACCGCGGCCACTACGCACAGCGCGATGATGATTATCAGGAACTCCATGGCGCTCCCAGGTTACGCGGATCGGCGGGGCGGGTCGCGGGGCCGGGGCCGACGGGAGCCCGCGGGCGCGGGCCTCATTGCGCGGGCGTCGGGCGCGGTCGTCGGGGCGCGGGTTTCGGCGCGCGGGCGTCAGGCCGAGGCGCGGTCGTGCATCCGCTGGCTCACCACGGCGGACACGCCGTCGCCGCGCATGCTGATCCCGTACAGCGCGTCAGCCACCTCCATGGTGGGCTTCTGGTGCGTGACGACGATCAGCTGCGAAGTGTCCCGCAGCTCCTCGAAGATCCCGAGCAGCCGCCGCAGGTTGACGTCGTCCAGCGCCGCCTCGACCTCGTCCAGCACGTAGAACGGTGACGGCCGCGCCTTGAAGATGGCGACGAGGTAGGCGATCGCGGTCAGCGAGCGCTCCCCGCCCGACAGCAGGGACAGCCGCTTGACCTTCTTGCCCGGCGGGCGGGCCTCGACCTCGATCCCGGAGGTGAGCATGTCATCGGGCTCGGTGAGCACGAGGCGCCCTTCCCCGCCCGGGAACAGCCGGGAGAAGACCTGCTCGAATTCGCGCGCGGTGTCCTCGTACGCGGCGGCGAACACCTGCTGGACCCGGTCGTCCACCTCCTTGATCACCGTGAGCAGGTCGCGCCGGGTCTTCTTCAGGTCCTCGAGCTGGGAGGACAGGAAGGTGTGCCGCTCTTCGAGCGCGGCGAATTCCTCCAGGGCGAGCGGGTTGACCTTGCCGAGCTGGGCCAGCTGGCGTTCGGCGGCGCGGGCACGGTGCTCCTGCTCCGCCCGTTTGTACGGAACGGGGCGCGCCGCGGCGTCCTGATGGCTCGCTCCCCGGCCCGCCTTCGTCGCGGCCGCGCCGTTGACGCCCGCCGCGGCGGGCCCGTCAGCAAGCCCGGCCAGACCGGGCTCCCGGCCGGCACCCGCGGCGCCGTCAGCCCCAGCGGCTCCGTCAGCCCCAGCGGCTCCGTCAACCCCGGCGGCGCCCCCAGTGCCCACAGTGCCCACAGTGCCCGCAGTCCCCGCAGGCCCTGCAGCGCCCGCGGTGTCCCCGCTGTCCTCGCCGAACGGCGGGACCAGCACATCGGGACCGTACTCGGCCGTCAGCGTGCTCGCGTCCACGCCGAACTCCTCGACGGCGCGGCCTTCCATCTGCTCCAGCCGCAGCCGCTGCTCGCTGCGGGCG
>NZ_DASZKT010000101.1:0-5523 GCF_035552695.1 Actinospica sp. | reverse complement strand
CGACCGGGTGCGCCGCGGCGAGCCGGTCTGGTACCTGGTTCCGGACGGCATCGTCCAGTACATCAACAAGCGCAAGCTGTACCAGCCGGAGCGGTCGGCCGAGGAGTTGGCATGAGCGGAGGAACGGGACGCCGACGCAAGGCGCCGGTCGGCGAGGAGGGCAACGAGCAGTACGCGCCCCAGACGCCGCCCGCCGAACCGTATCCGCAGTACCAGACGTACCAGCAGCCGGAGCAGGAGTCGTACGACTACGACTGGCGGCAGCAGAGCGCCGCGCCGGCGGCCCCCTCGTACGAGACCCCGGCCTACGAGGCGCCCGCCCAGTCCGCTCCTCCCACGTATCAGCCTCCGCAGTTCCCGCAGCAGCCGCAGGCTCCGCAGTACGAGCAGTATGAGCAGTACGAGCGGCAGCCCGGTCAGGCTCCGCAGTATGAAGAGCGGCCGGAGCAGCAGCCGCGATACGAGCAGCCGGCGCGGAACGAGCAGCCCGCGCAGGGGAGCGAGCAGCCCCCGCAGTATGAGCAGTACCAGGCGTATCAGCAGCAGCCCGCGGCCGCTCAGCCGCCGCCCGCCAATGACTACTTCGGCTCCGGCTCGTACGAGATCCCGCAGCAGACCCAAGCCGCGCCGTCGCGCCCGCGTCCCGCGCCGCGCCCGGAACCGCGGTCCGAGTCGGCCCCCGCCGCTCCGCCGTCGGCTCCGGCCGCTGCTCCCGCCGCTCCCGCCGCTCCGCCGCCGCCCGCCGCCGTGCCCGAGTTCGAGTTCGAATTCGACCCCGCGGACGAGTCCGGCGACGCCGCACCCCCCGTCACCGGCAACCGTCCCGCGGACCAGGACGGCTACCGCGCCGGCGACTTCTCGTTCGTGGACGAGGCCGACAACCCGGACGTCAACGGCTGGCTGAGCTTCAGCGAGAGCCGCGCCGACTCGCGCGCCGAGCGGGTGCGCAAATTGCGCTCCCGGCTGATCGTGCTCGTCATCGTGCTCGCGTTGGTCGCCGCGGGTGTCGGCGTGTACGCCTGGCTCGGCGGCAGCGTCCCCGGCCTGACCGGCCCGGCCGCGCCCCCGAAGTCCACGATCCTGTTCCGGCTGGACGACGCCAAGGGCGACGCCGTCGGCGACGCGCTGCTGGCGACCGAGCACAACGGCTCCACCAGCGGCACGGCGAGCGGCACCGGCGCGATCGTCGTCATCCCGACGCAGATGCAGTTCAACAGCCAGGGCTTCGGCAGCCAGACCTTCGGCGGCGACATGGCCGCCGACCAGCCGCCGGCCGGTGCCGACGAGGTCTCCAGCACCCTCGGCGTGACCCCCGACGGCGTCCGCGACATGGACGAGACGACCTTCGGGATCTTCATAGACAACCTCGGCGGCATCTCGCTGACCACGAACACCTCGATCCCGGCGAGCACGGCCGACCCCAAGGGCGTGCCCCAGGGGACGGTCACCCTCACCGGCGTTCAGGCCGTCGCGTACGCCACGTACACCGCGTCCGGCGAGGCCGCCACCGCGCAGTCCGCGCGCTTCGGCCAGGTGCTGAACGCGCTGATGGCCAAGCTTCCGTCGGAATCCAGCGCGGTCCAGGCCTACCTCAACCAGCTCGGCCTCATCCCCGACCCCTCGCTGCCGTTGAGCAAGCTGAGCCCGATCCTCGCCGCGCTGGCCGCGCAGGAGAACGCGGGCGCGGTCACCGTCGCCACCCTGCCGCTCACCTCGGGCAACTCGCTCAACGAGACCGCCGCGTCCTCCGTCGTCGGCAAGCTGCTCGGCGGCACCGTGACGGGAGGTGCGACGGCGGGCCAGGCGGCGCGCGTGCTCGTCCAGAACGGCACCGGAGCGAGCTCGTCGAGCAGCAGCGGGCTGCTGGCGTCCGCGCAGGCGAAGCTGACCGACGCGGGCTACACGTACAACGCGGGCGACTCCGTGTCCACGCAGAGCGCCACGAAGGTCGAGGTCGCCAAGTCCTCCGGGCAGAGCGTCGCCGAGCAGGTCGCGGCCTCGCTCGGGCTCAGCGGCAGCGCGGTGCAGGTCGTCTCCGGGCTGTCCTCGGCGGACGACGTGACGGTGGTGCTCGGCCAGGACTGGACGTCCCTGTCGGCCGACTGAGCCGCGGGCCGAAACCCGGCCGTGTCCCGGCCGCGTCTCATCCGCGCCTCGCCCGTGCCCCGGTGCTGCGGAAACCCGCCACGGCCGCCGCCCGGCTCATGAGATCCTGGGGTGGCACATCCGACAACAGACAGGGGAAACCGCACAGTGACCGCGACCGACCGAGCCAGGAAACTGGCGATCGCCGCCGCCGAGGCAGCCTCCGACAAGATCGCGCACGACATCGTGGCGTACGACGTGAGCGACGTTTTCGTCATCACCGACGCCTTCGTGCTCGCCTCCGCGCCGACCGACCGCCAGGTGCGCGCGATCGTGGACGGCATCGAGGAGCGGCTGGTCGAGCTCGGTGCCAAGCCCGCCCGGCGCGAGGGCGAGCAGGAGGGTCGGTGGGTGCTGCTGGACTACCTGGACATCGTGGTGCACGTGCAGCACAGCGAAGAGCGCGAGTACTACCTGCTGGAGAAGCTGTGGAAGGACTGCCCGCGCATCGAACTGCCGGAAACGGTGACCGGGAGCCGGGCATGAGCGGCCCAGCCGCGGGCCGGCCCGTCGGCGTGGACCTCAACGCGGGCGACACCCCGGCCGACGCGCCGATCGTCTCCCAGGCCGATTTCCCGGCCGCGGAGGCCGTCGACGCCTCCGCCGCCGCGGCTCCGGCCCCCATCGACCGGCACGCCTACTACGTGACGGGCCGTCGGATCGTGCTGTGGCGGCACGGCCAGACCGAGTGGAACATGGCCGGCCGGCTGCAGGGCCAGACCGACGTCCCCCTCGACGACGTGGGCCGCGAGCAGGCCCAGACGATGGCCCGCCTGCTGGCCGCCCTCCAGCCCACCACGATCGTCTCCTCGGACCTGTCCCGTGCCGCGGACACGGCGCAGGCCCTGGCCGACATAGTCAAGCTCGAGGTGCTGCTGGACGAGGGCCTGCGCGAGACCTTCGTCGGCACCTGGCAGGGCCTGACCGACGCCGAGATCAAGGAGCGTTTCCCGGAGGAGTACGCGGCCTGGCGCAAGGACCACTACCACCAGCGCCGCGGCGGCGGCGAGATCGAGTCCGAGGTCGCCGAACGCGCCGTCGCCGCGATCGAGCGCGCCCTCAAGCTGGTCCCCGACCGCGGCACCCTCGTCGTCGTCACCCACGGCGGTACCGCCCGCGTCACCATCGCCCGCCTCCTCGGCCTCCCCGCCTCGTCCACCGGCGTCCTCGGCGGCCTGTCCAACTGCTGCTGGTCCGTCCTCGGCGAGGGCCACCGCGGCTGGCGCCTGCTAGAGCACAACGCCGGCTCCCTCCCCGAACCCGTCTTCGGCGACGACCGCTGACGTCCCCGGCGGTGCCGACATCGCCCCGCCGCCCCGCCGCCGCCCCGCCCTAACCGATTTCCCATCGGGCCCCCGCTTTGGCTAATATGGGCGAGCCCGCCCGGGAGCAGCAAGGAGCCGTTAGGTCCCCACGCCTGTAACCGGGGGGACCACCCGCCCCGGTGTAGTAAGATCGACGCCGTAGCGAGCGAGAACTGAATACAAGGGGCCATAGCTCAGCTGGTAGAGCATTTGTCTGGCAGACAAAAGGTCAGGGGTTCAAATCCCCTTGGCTCCACAGCAGGTCAGGGCCGGTAATCCATTGAGATTACCGGCCCTGAATGTCTTAGTTTGCACCCCCGTACCGCAACGGCGTACAGCAGCGGGGGAGAAGCGAGAGGTCAGGCGGCTCGAGGTCCGTGCGCGTTGCGGTCCGCGATGTGCCGACGAAGCGCCTCAGCCGTGTCACGACCGTATGCCTGCTCGATGGCCGACTCAGCCTTGAGGCCAGCGATGTCGGCCCGCAGCAATCCGGTCCGCTGGACGAGGCGATCTTCGAGCCCTTCGACCTTCACGTCGAGCGCGTCGATCTTCGCGCCGAGGTGGTTGCCCAGTCCCGCGATGGCCGACAGCACGTCGGTCATGGTCGGTTCGGGAGTCGGCTCGGA
Source organism: Actinospica sp. (assembly GCF_035552695.1). NCBI lineage: Bacteria > Bacillati > Actinomycetota > Actinomycetes > Catenulisporales > Actinospicaceae > Actinospica > Actinospica sp. Next base: position 1,448 of record NZ_DASZKT010000101.1, on the reverse strand, counting down.
CATGTCACCCACGATAACCCTCCTCAGGGTCAGTGTCTTCGGTTCGGATTCCGGCAAGCCGCGGCGATCAGCCGAACAGCTTGCCGAGCTTGTTGAGCGCGTCCCGGATCTGCTCGTCCGTGGGGTGGCTGTAGATCTCCATCGTCACGGCGATCTGCGAGTGACGAAGGATCTTCATAGCGACCCGAGGATGAACGTCGAGAGCAACCAGCATCGAGGCGACCGTGTGCCTCGTGTCGTGCAGGTGGATCTCTCGCACTCCGGCTTTCGCGCCGCGTGGCGAGAATCGGTTCGTGATATTCGAAGGCTCATACGGGGTGCCGTACTTGGTCGTGAACACGAGGTTCAGTGCGTTGTCCCAGTGCGCACCCGCTTCGGCCTGGGCCTCGTCCTGCTGCCTCTTGCGGAGCCGTAGAGCGGCGACGACGATCGGCGGGAGCGGCAGGATGTCGTCGGACTCTTCCGTCTTGGTCTCGCGGTGCAGCAGTTCGCCGCCGGCGCGCTGGAGCTGGTCCACCGTGCGCAGTTCGGCCCGCTCCAGGTCCACCGCGTCCCAGGTCAGCCCGAGCACTTCGCCGCGGCGCAGGCCGAGGACGAGGAACAGGACCCACGCGGCGTAGAGCGGATCATCCGCACTGCGCGTGTGCTCCAGGAAGCGGCGAGCCTCGTCCACCGACCACGGCCGCACCTTGCGCCGAATCGTGCGTCGTCGAGCCTTGGGCACATCCACCAGAGCGGCGACATTGCGGGAGATAAGCTCCTCGCGGATCCCGTAATTCAGTGCGGCCCGGAGCGTCGCCCGTACGGTCTCCAGCGTGCGCCGACCGGTGTAGCTCTCGCAGCACTTGCCCACGGCGCAGCACCGGCGACGGTCCGCACGTCGAGCCTCGTCCTTGCCCTGTGCGCAGCACTGGCAGGTGTTGACCAGCTTGGTCAGCCACTCGCGCGCGAGCTTCGTCGAGAGCTTGTTCAGCGGCTTCTTGCCGAGGTGTGGCTTGATATAGAGGCGGACCGCCGACTCATGCGTGACGTACGTCAGCGGTGCCGAATTCGGCTTGACGACATCGGAGAGCCATTCGTCGAGGAAGTCGCCGAGGAACGGGGTCTTGGTGGCTACTGGGCCTTTCTGCGCCGCAGCATGCAGCTTGATCCACTTGTCGTGGACCTCGTCCCGTGTTTGGCCGTAGACGTACTTGCGCTTGCGCTTGCCCTCGGGCGTGTCCACCCAGGCGTACGCGGCGAATCCGTTCTTGTACGGATAGATCGAGCCTTCCCCATTGGCCCGAGTGCGCTTGGCTGTCATGTCAGACGCCTTCTGTCATGTTGCGGATGTACTCATCTACCCATTCGGGCAGGATGCGGCGGTTGCGTCCGACCTTGACGGACTTGATCTCACCTTCCAGGACCAGGAACTTGGTCTTGGTCTCGCCGAAGCCCAGCAGCGCGGC
>NZ_DASZKT010000100.1:0-9271 GCF_035552695.1 Actinospica sp. | reverse complement strand
AGCCGGCGGTCGCCGCCGAAGTTCTGCCAGAACCCCAGCGAAAGGAGTTCGACGCCGCTGGGATCGGCTCGCCGGAGCGCATCTTCCCGTACCGTCCGGCATCGGCGAGGTAGGTGCTGGTCGCGTCCATTTCCGCCCTGTCCCTTTCTCGAGCTCAGTCGACGGCCGCGACTGCGGCCAGGTCCTCGTGCATGTGGCCGGCGATGACTGCGCTGGTCAGGCGTCGGTCGAGCTCACGCACCAGCGGCGAGACCTGGTTCTGGGCGTCCTCGATCAGGCGGATGTCCTTCAGCGCAAGTTCGATCGGGAATCCCGGGGTGTAGTCACCGGCCGTCATCAGCTCTGCCTTGGCCAGCGCGTACGGCATGCCCAGCGGGCCGTCGCTCAGGACATCCAGGAACGACTCGCGTGGGACACCGAGCCGGTCACTGGCGTTCAGGGCGTCGGCCATCGCGACGGTGGCCGCGGTCATCCAGGTATTGACGATCAGCTTGAGCCGGCTGGCCTCCTGGCCTGGGCCGACGATCAGAATGCGCGTTCCGAGAGCGTCGAGCACCGGCCCGGCGGCGTCCACGGCCTGCTGCGGCCCGGCGACCAACCACGTGAGGGTGCCGTTGTGCGCCGGACCGGTGCTGCCGGACACGGGTGCGTCCAGCATGGTGCGACCGTGCTCGACCGCGAGCCTGTGCAGTCGGTCGGCCCATGCGGCACCGACCGTCGAGGCCTGTACCCAAACCGCGTCGGGGCCCATGGCCGAGAGCAGCCAGGTGGTCACCGACCGCACGGCACTGCCGTCGGCGAGCATCGTGATGACCACCTCGGCATCGACGACCGCATCCGCCAGATCTCCCGCGATTTCCGCGCCGGCCTGACCCAGCGGGGCGAGGCGGTCCCGGCGGCGGTTCCACACCGTCACCTGGTGACCGGTCTCGATCAGGCGCAACGCCATGGCCGTGCCCATGTGTCCGGTGCCGAGAATGGCAACCTTCATCAGAACTCCTTGGCTGTGGACGAGCGGATCCACTCGTCAGTGGGTCGAGTGGAAGACCGAACCGATGGCGAAGCCGATCCCTGCCGCACCGAGCCCGATCACGAGCATCTTCAGACCGCTGCGCCGCCAGTCCCCGACCAGCGAGCGGGCCGAGTAGACACCCACGCCGAACAGGACCAATGCGCTGAGCGCGATGGCCACAGCCAGGGCCGAGGCGCGCGTCAGCCAAAGGAACGGCAGCAGCGGAATCAGATGTCCGACCAACGTCGCCGCCGTGATCACCACCGCACTACGCACTGCGTCACTGGACTCGACCGGCTGCAGATGCAGCACGTCATCGGTGACGGTGGTCAGCCAGCGATCCGGCCGCGCGGTGAGCGTGGCGACGATTCGATCGAGCAGTTCGCCGGAGAAACCTTTCCCCGCATAGGTGCGGCGGATCTCCTCGCGAGCTGCCTGCGGCGCGGCTTGGATCGCGGCGAGCTCGCGTCGGCGGACCGCGCGGTAGTAGTCGCGGTCAGCAATGGTCGAGGTGTATCCCACGGCACCCATCGAAATCGACTCGGTTATTGCCGCGGCGAAGCCGGCGCCGAGCAGCACGCCGCGTGTGCCGCCACTGGCGATGACGCCCAGGACGATGCCGAGGATGTTCACCAGCCCGTCCTGCCCGCCGAGAATGACGTCGCGAAGCCAGTTGGCCTTCGGCTTCCGGACGGCGAGCGCTGCCCCGTCGAGTACCGATGCGGCAGCCATGCTGGTGCTCATCGATCGCCTCCCTGATGTAGATTCCCGGCCGGCCACGAAGCCCCTGGGGCTTATCAGACTCGTGGAGCCACTCGCCCTTGTCGTCCCGGCCAGCAGTCGTTTCCCGTTCCGGCGGGTGGGGAGCCGGTATGCCCGCCACCAGGCAGGCGCAGGTACCGGCTGACGGACGGCCGGAACGGCCGCTGCCCGCGATGACGCAGTCCCGATGAACATCCGACCCTGAATCACGCGGTGGCCGCCGCGAGCCGCACCTAGGAGATTCGATGGGCAGGATCACGTCCCGGCGGAAGGTCGTGCAGGCGCGGGGCGACGGCGCGCGCAGCACGCTCCTCGACACGCTCGCGGTGGAGGAGCCGCTCGAGATTCGCTCCGCCGGCGAGGTCATGAACGTCACCATGCGCACGCCGGGAGCCGACTTCGACCTGGTCGCCGGGTGGCTGGTGGGCGAGGGTCTGGTGCGCGGAACGCGCGAGCTCACTTCGATGTCCTACTGCCCCGGGCTGGACGACCATGGCCGCCAGACCTACAACGTCATCGAGGTGATCCTCGCCGACCACCTCGGGATCGGCCGCGCGCCGCGCACCACTTTCGCGAGCAGCGCCTGCGGCATCTGTGGCACCGCGTCCCTGGAGTCCGTGCGGGTTGCGTCGCCCTACGACGTGGCAGCCGACCGCCTGGAGATCGACGGTGCGGTGCTCGCCGCACTGCCCGACCGGCTCCGCAGCGCGCAGGTGGTATTCGAGCGCACCGGCGGCCTGCACGCCGCCGGCCTGTTCACCGCCGACGGGGGCCTGCTGTGCATTCGCGAGGACGTCGGGCGGCACAACGCGGTGGACAAGGTGATCGGCTGGGCGTTGCGCGAAGGACTTCTCCCACTGCGGGGCCACGTGCTGCAGGTCAGCGGCCGGGCCTCATTCGAGCTGGTTCAGAAGGCCGCGGTCGCCGGCATCCCGGTCCTGTCCGCGGTGTCGGCACCGTCCAGCCTCGCCGCCGACCTGGCCGAGGAGGCCGGCCTCACCCTTGCCGGTTTCGTGCGGGGCGGCGGATTCAATCTTTACTCGCGCCCGGAGCGGGTGCCCGATCGCAGTCGGCTTGCGGTCAGCGGGACTCGAGGAACGTGAGCACCGCCAGGACACGGCGGTGGTCGTTGTCGGTCTCGGGCAGGCTGAGCTTGGCGAGGACGCTGCGAACGTGCTTCTCGACGGTTCCCTCCGTGATCCACAGCTGACGAGCAATGCCCGCGTTGGAGCGGCCTTCCGCCATCAGCCCCAAGACCTCCGCCTCACGCGCGCTCAGCACCGCGAGCGGATCGTCACGACGACGCGCGGCCACCAACTCCTGCACCAGGGCCGGGTCCACGACCGAACCGCCGTTCGCGACCCGCTCGAGGGTGTCGATGAAGTCGTCCACGTCAACCACGCGACTCTTGAGCAGATAGCCGATTCCCCTGCCGCCGGCCAGCAGTTCCATCGCCTGCTCGACCTCGACGTGCGCCGACAGGACGAGCAACGACGTATCGGGAAGTTCCTCCCGGATCACCCGCGCTGCCTCAAGTCCTTCGACCGTATGAGTCGGAGGCATCCGGATGTCGGCCACGACAAGGTCGGGCGCTTGGGCGCGGGCCAAGGTCAGGAGCTGCGCTCCGTCGCCGGCCTGCCCGACCACGTCGAACCCCGAGCGCTCGAGCAGACTGGCCAATCCCTCCCTGAGCAGGACGTCGTCGTCGGCCAGGATCACCCGCCGAGCGGTCGTGACCTGGTGGTGCTGCTCGGCTCGTCTGCCGCCGAGCGACGTCGGCTCCGTAGTCATGGCGCGCATTATCAACCAGCGCTGGGCTACGCGGACATCTGGGGGAGCGACGGTGCCGGGGATCACGTGGAATTCGGTTGGGCCCACGCCTTGTCCGGAACGTGAGAATTCCTGCTAGCGGGCATGCACGGCCCCGTCGGTGCTGCGATCCTGAAACCATGCTCCGCTGCCTCATCGTCGACGACAGTTCCCGGTTCCTGGATGCCGCGCGCGAACTTCTGGAGATCGAGGGCATCTGCGTCGTCGGCGTGGCCTCGACCGGTGCGCAGGCACTGAAGCGGGTCGAGGAACTGCGGCCCGACATCGCCCTGGTGGACATCGAGTTGGGCGCCGAGAGTGGCTTCGAGATCGCCAGGCAACTGCACCGGCAGGGCACCCCGGGGGCACTGAGGGTGATCCTGATCTCGACCCATGCGGAGCAGGATTATCGGGACCTGATCGCAGGGAGCCCTGCTCTGGGGTTCGTGCCCAAGTCGGCATTGTCCGCCAGGGCGATCCTCGATCTTCTCGAACGCCAGGGCTGACGGCCGAGGACCTCCCGTACCGCCTGACGGCAGTGCGCGGAGGTCCTCGTCGCGGTCTTCTGAGGGAGGGTCACTTGTCCTCGGGGTTGAGGGCCAGGAAGACAGACCCGGCGGCGGCGCCGGCGACGAGTTGCACCACGACGTACACCCACAACGTCGACCACGTGAACAGGCCCAACACCGTGGTGGCGAGGGTGATGGCCGGGTTGAACACGCCGCCGGAGACGCCGCCGACCGCGATGACCCCCGCGGCCACCGTGAAGCCGACCGCCACGCCGTAGAAGGAGTTGGCCGGGTGGTCCCTGCTCGTGGCGACGTTGAGCACCACGTAACACAGGGCGAAGGTGAACAGAAGTTCCGCGACTGCCGCGGTAGTCATCGCGTGACCGGACAGGGACGGGGCCGCGGTCAGCGCGCGGCGGGCCTCGCCCGCGACGGCCGCCGCGGCGAGCAGTCCGCCCACGAGCTGTGCGACCCAGTAGGCAACGGCGTCGAGCGCCCCGATCCGGCCCCGCACCAGCACCGCCATGGTGACGGCCGGGTTGTAGTGGCCGCCGGAGATGTGCCCACCGGCGTAGATCATGGCCACCAGCACTGCGCCGATGCCCAACGGTGCGAGCGCGTTGTGAGTGATCACGGAGATGCCGGCCGTGAAGACGAGGAAGAACGTCCCAATCAGCTCGGCGGCGTACTTTCGCCCAGCCGACGCGCGGACTGCGGGCCGAGCGCGCATCCATTCCGGGGCAAGGCTGTGCGGTGTGTCGATATCTTCCAGCGTGCTGGTCATTGTGTGTCTCCTTCTAGGTAACCCCCGGGTCATTGCCCGGGAGCTTTGAGCGTCGTATTTCTGCGCGGACACGTCGTCAGGGCCAACGCCCATCTACGGCCCCCACGGGCTGGACAGAGCAGATTCCCGCTGGCCGGTAACGGGGCTGGGCGCCAGCCGCGAAGACGTGCCCGGTCCCCGAAGAGGACGGTGGACGCAGCTGACCTCGGTATCGCAGACCACGGAGGGATCCGCCATGACCCCGACACAGCCCACGCCGCCGACCACGACGGACGCCGGCATTCCGGTCGAGAGTGACGACCATTCGCTCACCGTTGGGCCCGACGGCCCGATACTCCTGCAGGACCATTACCTGATCGAGCAGATGGCGCAGTGGAACCGGGAGCGCACGCCGGAGCGCCAGCCGCATGCCAAGGGCAGTGGGGCCTTCGGCCGGTTCGAGGTGACCAACGACGTCAGCGCCTGGACCAAAGCCGCAGTGTTCCAGCCTGGCACCGCGACCGACCTGTTGGCCAGGTTCTCCACGGTGGCCGGGGAGCGCGGCTCCCCCGACACGTGGCGCGACCCGCGCGGGTTCGCGCTCAAGTTCTACACGTCCGAGGGCAACTACGACATGGTCGGCAACAACACCCCGGTCTTCTTCATCCGCGACCCGCTGAAGTTCCAGCACTTCATCCGCTCGCAGAAGCGCCGCGCCGACAACAACCTGCGCGACCACGACATGCAGTGGGACTTCTGGACGCTCTCACCGGAGTCCGCGCACCAGGTCACCTACTTGATGGGCGACCGCGGGATCCCCCTGACGTGGCGTCACATGAACGGGTACTCCAGCCACACGTACATGTGGATCAACGCCGCAGGCGAGCGGTTCTGGGTCAAGTACCACTTCATCAGCCACCAGGGCGTCGAGTTCCTCACCCAGGCCGAGGCCGACGCGCTGGCCGGCTCGGACGGGGACTTCCACACCCGGGACCTGTTCAACGCGATCCAGCGCGGCGACCACCCGGAGTGGACGCTCAAGGTGCAGATCATGCCGTTCGAGGACGCCAAGACCTACCGGTACAACCCCTTCGACCTGACCAAGGTCTGGCCGCACGGCGACTACCCGCTCACCGAAATCGGTCGGATGACCCTGGACCGCAACCCGACCGACAACCACACCGAGATCGAGCAGGCGGCCTTCGAACCAAGCAACATGGTGCCGGGCATCGGCCCGAGCCCGGACAAGATGCTGCTGGGCCGGATGTTCTCCTACCCGGACGCCCACCGCGCCCGCATCGGCGTCAACTACAACCAGCTGCCGGTGAACGCGCCGAAGTCCGCAGTGCACAGCTACAGCAAGGACGGCGCGATGCGCTACCACAACGTCTCCGACCCCGTGTACGCACCGAACTCCAAGGGCGGCCCGCAGGCCGACACCGCCCGCTACGGCGAGCCCGCGGGCTGGTACACCGACGGGGACATGGTGCGCGCCGCGTACACCCTCCGCGCCGCGGACGACGACTGGGGACAGGCCGGGACATTGGTCCGCGAGGTGTTCGACGACGCACAACGTGCGCGGCTGGTCGACAACATCGTCGGCCACCTCCTCGCCGGGGTCACCGAGCCCGTTCTGGAGCGCGCTTTCGATTACTGGCGCAACGTGGACCACGACCTGGGCGACCGGGTGGAGAAGGGCGTCCGCGCAGGCTCTACCTGAGCGCATCGGCGGACTCGCGAGATCGATTCTGACGCTGCGTCAGTACGGGCCCGACGCCGGAGGGGGGCGCCGGGATGCGTATCCAACCGAACTAACACGAGGGAGAGCAGGAATGCAGCACACACAGCTCCGGACGACCCAGCTGGGGGCCACGGGCCTCGAGATCACCCGCGTCGGACTCGGCGCCTGGGCCATCGGCGGCGGCGGCTGGGAATTCGGCTGGGGACCGCAGGAGGACGAGCAGTCGATCGCCACGATCCACCACGCACTCGAACAGGGCATCAACTGGATCGACACCGCCGCCGCATACGGGTTCGGGCACTCCGAGCGCGTCGTCGGTCGCGCGCTCGAGGGGCTGGCGCAGCGGCCGTACGTGTTCACGAAGGCGTCACTGCTCGAGGGCCCCGACCGACGGGTGGTGCACAGCCTGCGGCGCGACTCGATACTGCGCGAGGCCGAAGCCAGCCTCGACCGGCTCGGCATCGACGCCATCGACCTGTACCAGATCCACTGGCCGATCCCCCCGGCCGACATCGAGGAGGGCTGGTCGGCGCTGGCCGAGCTGAAGGAACAGGGCCTGGTGCGCCACATCGGCGTCTCCAACTTCGACGCCGAGCAGCTGCGCCGCATCTCCTCGATCGCCCCGGTGGAGACCCTCCAACCGCAGTACTCACTGGTCGAGCGTGAGGCCGAGCAGGAGCTCCTGCCGACCGCCGAGCGCGAGGGGATCGGCGTGATCGTCTACTCCCCGATGGGCTCGGGCATCCTCACCGGATCGATGACCCGCAAGCGGATCCAGGAGCTGCCGGACGACGACTGGCGCAGGCACGACGAGCGCTTCCAGGAGCCGCGGCTGAGCCGGACCCTCGCCCTGGTCGACCGGCTGCGGGCCGTCGCCGACCGCCACGGCACCACGCCGGGTGCGGTTGCCGTCGCGTGGACCCTGCGCAACCCGGCGGTCGACGGCGCGATCGTCGGCTTCCGGCGCCCGGACCAGGTCGATCCCATCCTCGCCGCGGCCGGGCTCGAGCTCAGCGACGGCGAAGCCAACCTGCTGCACGACGAGACCTGAAGGAGACCCTGATGACAACCGTCGGATTCGTCGGGCTGGGCGCGATGGGCAGCCGCATGGCGGGCCGTCTGCTCGAGGCCGGCCACCAGGTGTACGGAACCTCCCGCACGCAGGACAAAGCCGCGACGCTCGTCTCCGGCGGCCTGGTCTGGTGCGCGACGCCTCGCGAGGTCGCCGCCGCGGCGGACATGACTCTCAGCTCGGTCAGCGACGACGCCGCCGTCGAGGCGATCACCTCCGGACCGGACGGGATCCTGGCCGGCCTCGGTCGGGGAGACGTCTACATCGACATGAGCACGATCGCCCCCAGCACCAGCCGCCAGGTCGCCGGCCGGGTGCGGGCGATCGGCGCCCAGATGCTCGACGCGCCGGTCTCCGGCAGCGTCCCCGCGGCCGAGGACGGAACCCTCGTGATCATGGTCGGCGGCGAGGAGGCGACCTTCCGTACCGCGGAGCCGCTGCTGCGCGTGCTCGGCCGGACGGTCACCCACATCGGCCCGAACGGCCAGGGACTGCTGCTCAAGCTGGCCGTCAACCTCAACCTGGGCGCGCAGATGCTCGCCTTCAGCGAGGGCCTGCTGCTGGCCGAGCGCGGCGGGATCGACCGCAAGCTCGCCGTGGAGGTGATGACGGACAGCGCCATCGGCTCCCCGATGATGCGGGCCCGGGCGCCGTTGGTCCTCGACCTCCCCGACGAGGCGTGGTTCGACGTCTCCTTGCTGGCCAAGGACCTCGGCCTCGCGCTGACGGCCGGCCGCGAACTCGCGGTCCCACTGCCCGGCGCCACCACCACGGCGGACCTGCTCTCCTGGGCCGCGGCGCTCGGCTACGGGCGACGCGACATCGCCGCCCTGTTCGAGGTGCTCGGCCGGACCGCCACGTCCGAGGTGACCGTCTCCAACGCAAGAGCCTGATGAGCGCCGTCGACGTGGCCGGACCGCTGGCCGGGTCCCCCGGCGCGGCCCGGCCGCGTCGGCCCGCGCACATCCGCGCTGCGATCGTCTCCGCGCTGGCGATCGCGATCGGCTCGCTCTTCATGGCCGCGTACATGCTCGCGCTCGGCGATCCCGTGCCCCACCGGATCTCCGCCGCGACCGTCGGAGACGCCCGCGTGCGGATCGAGGCCGTCACCCGGATTGAGCAGGTGACCGGCGGCGGCGTCGACTTCCGCACTTACCCGTCCCTCGAGTCCGCACTCGGCGCCATGGCACGCCAACAGGTCTACGCCGTTCTCGACGCCAGGTCGCCGACCCCGGACCTGTACGTGGCCGGGGCGTCCGGTGCCTCCGTTGCGCGCGTGCTCTCCAGCGCCGCCGATGGGGACCCGCGGATCCGCGTCATCGACACCCACCCGCTCCCGCCGTCCGACCCGGTGGGGCTCGACGTCTTCTATCTCGTCATCGCCGCGACGATCCTCGGCTTCCTGACCGTGTTCCAGGTCCGCACGAACGCCCCCGGCCTCCCGCTGGTGGGCTGGACCGCATTCCTGCTGGCGTTCGCCCTGGTGGCGTCGCTTGCGCTCGCGCTGCTCGCGGGACCGTTGCTGCACCGTCTCCCCCTGCCTGTCCTGGAGAGCTGGGGGATCCTCGCGCTGCAGGTGATCACGGTGGCCGCATTCACCTCA
>NZ_DASZKT010000099.1:0-3184 GCF_035552695.1 Actinospica sp. | reverse complement strand
GCAGTGCGAGGGCCGGGAGGTGACCAGCATCGAAGGCCTGGCGGCTGACGGACGGCTGCATCCGGTGCAGGAGGCGTTCGTCCGTCATGACGGTTTTCAGTGCGGCTACTGCACGCCCGGGCAGATCATGTCGGCGGTCGCGCTGCTGCAGGAAGGACGAGCGGGCTCGGATGAGGAGATCCGCGAGTTCATGAGCGGCAACCTCTGTCGCTGCGGTGCGTATCCGAATATCGTCGCGGCGATCCGGGAGGTCGCCGGCCGGGGGAGCGAATAGCGATGCGGCCCTTTGAGTACGTCCGTGCCGACGACGCGACCGCCGCGGTGGCGCGGGTGAGCGCCGACCCCCAGGCTGAGTACCTCGCGGGCGGCACGACCGAGCTCGATCTCGTCTTGAAGGACGGGGTGGTCGAGCCTGGGCGGCTGGTCGACGTCACGCGCTTGCCGCTGCGCGGGATCACCCTCGCTGAGGACACGTTGCGCGTCGGGGCGCTGGTCACGATGGAGGAGCTCGCCGCGGACGCGACGATGAGCGAGCGGGTGCCATTCGTCCGCGAGGCGCTGCTGGCAGGCGCCTCGCCGCAGCTGCGCAACATGGCGACGATCGGCGGGAACCTCTTGCAGCGCACGCGCTGTCGCTACTTCCGTGACTCGACGGTGATGGCCTGCAACAAGCGCGCTCCGGGGTCTGGGTGCGCGGCGGTGCGCGGTCCGGCGCGGATGCACGCGATTCTGGGCGCCAGCGAGCACTGCATTGCCTTGCACGCCTCGGACCTGTGCGTACCGCTGATCGCGCTCGACACAGTCGTAGACATCCAGGGCGTCGACGGGTCGCGCAGCGTCCCGCTGACCCAGTTCTATGTCCTACCCGGAGAACGGCCAGACATCGAGAACGTGCTCCAGCACGGCGAGCTGATCACGCAGATACGAATACCGCTACCGCCGGGCGGCACGCGGTCCGGCTACCTGAAGCTCCGCGACCGGGCCTCCTACGAGTTCGCGCTCACCTCCGCGGCCGCGGCGCTGCTGATCGAGGACGGCACGATCGTCCGCGCCCGCCTCGCTCTCGGCGGTGTCGGGACGATGCCGTGGCGGGCTCTCGAGGCCGAGGAGATTCTCCACGGCGCATCCGCCACCGGCCTTACGTTCCGGGCCGCGGCCCAGGCCGCGCTCGATGATCCCTTCACGGTCGCGGGCACCGCGTTCAAGGTCGAGCTGGCCAAGCGCACGATCATCCGAATCCTGCACACCGTATCGGGGGTCCGGCCATGACGACCGCCACGCGCGAGAAGATCATCGGTGATCCCGTCGACCGAGTCGACGGGCCGCTCAAGGTGACCGGCGCCGCGCCATACCCGTCGGATTTCACCCTCCCCGACCTCGCACACGCAGTCCTGGTGCAGTCCACGATCGCGGCGGGAACCATCGGGGGCGTCGACACAGCGAAGGCGGAGGCCGCACCGGGCGTCCTCGCGGTGATCACGCACGAGAACGCGCCTGCTCTCATCGACGCACCGCTGACCCCGCTCGGCCCCGCGCCTCCATTCCCCTTCAAGGACAACCGGATTGTGCACCAGGGCCAGCATGTGGCCGTCGTGGTGGCGCGGACGCGCGAACAGGCGGCCGCCGCGGCGCGACTGGTCGAGATCAGCTACGAAGAGGTTGCTCCGGTGCTGAGCATCGCCGATCCTCGTGCCCCCGTCTTGCTCGATCGGTGGGGGCAGGACGTCGATCGCGGTGATGTCACCGCCGCGCTGGCCTCGGCCGAGGTGGCCTACGACGAGACCTTCACCACCGCGCCGGTGACCAACAACCCGATGGGGCTCTTCGCCACGGTGGCCCGCTGGGACGGTGACCGGCTGACCGTGCACAACGCGAGCCAAGACCCGATGAGTACTCGCAGAGCCCTCGCAACGGTGTTCGGCCTGCCTGAGACCGATGTCCGGGTCCTGGTTCCGTACCTGGGCGGCGGGTTCGGGGCCGGACTCCGCGCCTGGCCGCACGTGATCCTGACCGCGCTAGCGGCCCGGGTGGTCAGCCGCCCGGTCAAGCTGGTGCTGACCCGGCCGCAGATGTTCACGTCCGTCGGCCACCGGCCGGAGACCCGGCAACGGGTGCGGCTCGGTGCCACCCGCGATGGCCGGCTGATGGCGATGGATCACGAGTCCACCGCGACAATCGCGGCTGTGGACGACGGAGGGGTCGAGCCCGTCACGCAGCTCACCGGCAATGCCTACTCCTGCCCGAACGTAGCGACCCACGACCGGCGGGCGCGGCTGCACATCCCAAGCCCCCATTGGATGCGCGGCCCCGGCACGACCCAGGGCAACTTCGCGGTGGAGTCCGCGCTCGACGAGCTGTCCTACACGCTCGGAATCGACCCGATCGAGCTGCGGCTGCGCAACTACGCCGAGGTTCATCCGGGGTCGGGCCGGGCGTGGTCGAGCGAGGCGCTGCGGGAGTGCTACCGCGTCGGCGCCGAGCGATTCGGCTGGGCGCGGCGTACGCCCGAGATCGGGTCGATGCGCGACGGGAACTGGCTGATCGGTTACGGCATGGCCGGAGTCACGTTCACGTCAGGCCAGGCACCTTGCCAGGCCACGGTGTCGATCGGCCGCGACGGCACCGCGCACGTGCGCAGCGCCGCCACCGACCTTGGCACCGGCACCTACACGATCGCGACGCAGGTCACGGCCGAGTTGCTCGGACTCGACATCGGCCAGGTACAGGTCGAGATCGGCGACAGCGACCTGCCGTTCGCGCCGTACTCAGGCGGTTCGGCAATGGCGACGTCCCTCAGCGGCGCCATCCAGGACGCCGTGGGCAACCTGGTCCGGGCGTTCCTGGATGTCGTCGCCGCCGACGAGTCGTCGCCGCTGCGGGGCAGGCGCCCGGACGACGTCACCACCACGAACGGCGGCATCCACGTCATCGATGATTCCTCGATCGGTCAGACCTACGCCGACATACTCGCCCGGCACGGACTACCGGAGATAACCGCGGACGGCGAGAGGGACCCGGGAATGAACGCTCGCGAGCCCACCGCTAACGGCTCATTCGCCGCGTGGTTCGCGGAAGTCCGCGTCGATGCGGACCTGGGACTGCTGCGCGTCACGCGGATCGTGTCGGCCATCGACGCGGGCCGCATCCTCAACGAGAAGCTGGCGCGCAGCCAGATGATCGGCGG
>NZ_DASZKT010000098.1:0-19033 GCF_035552695.1 Actinospica sp. | reverse complement strand
GCCAACTTTGCCCGGCTGGCATCGGTGCTGCGCGGCTGACAGTCGTACTGCCGTCCCGCCCGCCCATCATGAACGAAAAAGCGAAAGGTACGATGGAACCCGTGAACTGGGGCACCCTCACCCGTATGCCGGTCAAGGCGTACCATTACGAGCTCGACACGTGCTTCCGCGAAGGCTACAGCGAGGCCCGCGAGGCGTTCGGCGAACAGTGGGACGACATCCTGCGACGGTCCGCCCTGATGCTCGTCAAGCCCGACGGCATGGCCACCGGAAAGCTCAAGATCATCCGTGACTTCCTGGGCGACCACGAGTTCTCGATCGTCGGCGCCGAGATCTTCCGTTTCGACCGGCACACCGGACGAGAACTGTGGCGCCATCAGCACACCCTGGCCTCGCTCGACCGGCTGGCTGTCAACGACATCATCCTTCAGGCGGGCCCGACGCTGCTGCTCCTGCTGCGCAGCCATGGCCGTCACGCCACTCCCGCGACGGTGCACCTCAGCTCGCTGAAGGGCAAAGCCGACATGTCTCAGCAGTCCGCCGACAGCCTGCGCAGCGTCCTGAACCGGCCGAACCGGCTCTGTAGCCTGATCCACTGCGCCGACGAACCGGCCGACATGATCCGCGAGTTGAACCTGCTCGTCGAACCCGTGCCGCGTCGCCGCCTGCTCGCGCGCCTGGCGGCGGGCACCTCCTCACCGGCCGACGAGGACCTCCTCGACCAGGTCCTACACTCGGGTGAGTTCGGGGGAGTGACCCTGGACCGGGACGCCGCAGTGCGGCGAATCGACCTGAAGGTCAGGGAACGCGCCGAGGAGCAGCCGGAGTTGGCAGACGCGGCCGGGATGGTCCGCGCCTGGCTGGCCGCGACCGACAGCGGCGAGTCGCTGCCCTGGCGGGAGTTCATCCGTGTGCTGTCGTCCCTCGGGCTCGACCTGGACATCTGGGACCTTGCCATCGTGGGTAGCAGCCACATCATCGAGGATGAGCCCGGGACCTACAAGGTGATCGGCAATCCGGCCCTGGACTCCTGGCTGGTCTGAGTGCTTCCGCCCCTCGATCAGTCCAGCGCGTTTCATGAGGGCCTCGCGGTCGTCCGGTCCGAGCCAGTCCGGGAACCGATCCCACTCGGGGCCTTCCCCGTGCGGCCGGCCCCCAAGTCGCCACAGTTCGTTGCGGCAGCAGAAGGCTCGGTCCGTCCGGCTCGGTCTAGCCTGACGGTTCCTGCGAGTAGGTGAGTTCACCGAGAAGGTCGCTCGCGCTGCTTATAGTTCTGCTTTCCGACCTTGGCGCAGCCTATTACCGGTGAAACGATACGTCTGGCTCGGTCGTTCCCGGTGCTCACCGGCCGCAGGCGCCTGCTGCGGAGCACTGAGCGGCGTCGCTGGGGTGGAGGCGTCCGCCGATCCCGGCGAGGCCCTGCGCTGACCAGATTGCCGCGAACCTCGACGGATTCAACCAAGACGACCAGAGGTCCGGATAGAGGCTTCTGATCTGCTGCTCAACCGTTGGCGTAGCTGGTCTGAACCCACGACCTCTTCGTCCGTTCAACAAAAATCAGGGGCCGCCTTCCTCTCGAAAAACGGCCCCTGACCTGCATCAATACCGTCGGGGTGGCGGGATTCGAACCCACGACCTCTTCGTCCCGAACGAAGCGCGCTACCAAGCTGCGCTACACCCCGGCTGTGCCCCGTCAGCTTAGCGGAGAGCTGGGCGGAACTGGAAATCGTTTGGGGGCGGGGGTGGGGGCTTGGGGGAACGGGCAGGTCAGCGGCGGGGGACGAGGGTGAGGAGGGAGGCCTCCGGGGGGCAGGCGAAGCGGGCGGGGGCGAAGCGGGAGGTGCCGCAGCCGGCGGAGACGTGCAGATACGAGGTGCGGTCGTTGGGGGCTGTGTGGGTGTGCAGGCCCTTGGCGCGCGCTGTGTCGATGTCGCAGTTGGTGACGAGGGCGCCGTAGAAGGGGACGCAGAGCTGGCCGCCATGGGTGTGGCCGGCGAGGATGACGGGGAGGCCGTCTGCGGCCATCGCGTCCAGTGCCCGCAGATAGGGGGCGTGGGTGACGCCGATGGTGACTTCTGCGTCGATGTCGGGGCCGCCGGCCACCGACTCGTACCGGTCACGCTGGACGTGCGGGTCATCGAGGCCTACGAAGGCGATGCGGCGGCCGCCACCATCGCCGGTTCCGCTACCCGGCCCGCCGCTCCTCAGCTGGACCGCGCCGCGGGCGTTGTTGAGTGCGAGCCAGCCGTGCTTCTCCAGGCCGGCCTGCAGTTCGTGCCAGTCGTTCTGCGCGCGTTCGTGCTTCGGCGCATGCGAGATGTCGCCCCTGCGGAGGTACTTCGTCGGGTTCAGCTTCTTCGCCCGGTAGTAGTCGTTCGAACCGAACACGAACACGCCGGGAACGCGCAGCAGCGGCTCCAGCGCATCGAGCACGGGGCCGACGGCGTCGGGGTGCGAGAGGTTGTCGCCGGTGTTGACGACCAGGTCCGGCTCCAGTTCCGCGAGCGACCGCAGCCACGCGTGCTTACGGCGCTGGCCCGGGACCATGTGGATGTCGGAGACCTGAAGGATTTTCACCGGCGCGCTGCCCGGGTCGAGCACCGGCAGCTCGAACCGGCGCAACCGGTACAGGTTGACTTCTACCCCCGCGGCGTAGCCCAGCCCGGCCAGGCCCACCGCCGCCACTCCCAGCGGAACCGCGATGCTCTTGCGCATCCGACCATGCTAGCCACACCCCGCGCCCCGCTCGGCCGCGGTAGGCCGTCCGGCGATATCGCGTACCCGACCGGAGCGGTTTCATGACACCCTTGGAGCCATGACCACGACTCTCAAGGCCCAGCTGCGCAGCGACCTGACCACCGCGATGAAGGCGCGGGACGGACTGCGTTCGGCCACGATCCGGATGGCGCTGACCGCGATCACCAACGAGGAGGTGGCCGGCAAGGTCGCCCGCGAGCTGTCCGAGGACGAGGTGCTCAAGGTCCTCGGCCGCGAGGTCAAGAAGCGCAAGGAGGCCGCGGAGGCCTTCGCCGGGGCGGGGCGCGCCGAGCAGGCCGCGCGCGAGGAGGCCGAGGGCGAGGTGCTCTCCGCCTACCTGCCGGCCCAGTTGTCCGACGAGGAGCTGCAGGCGCTGGTGGACGCGGCGGTGGCCGAGTCCGGCGCCGGGGGGCCGCGGGCGATGGGTGCAGTGATGAAGGTGCTCACGCCGCGGGTGGCGGGACGGGCGGACGGCTCGCGGGTGGCCGCGGCGGTCAAGGCCAAGCTGAGCCAGTAAACGCGGGTAGCGTAGCCGTCGGCTGACGTGGGCTGACGTGGGCTGACGTCGGTAGACCTCGGTAGACCTCGGTAGACGCCGGTCGACGTCATCGAGCGAGACAGAGACCTGAGACGGGCGATGGCCCGGCGGGCGCGCGGTCGGCGCGTCCGCCGGGCCATCGGCGTAGCAGAGCGGGGAAAGGCCGCGGCGCTAGAAGATCCCGCCGAACAGCCCGTTGCTGCCGCCGTTGCCATTCCCGTTGCCGTTCCCGGTGGTCCCGCCGGCGGTCGTCCCCGTCGTGCCGGTCGTACCGATCGTTCCGGTGATGCCGCCGGTCGCGCCCGCGCCGGTGCCCTGGTTCTGCGAGTTCCCGCTGTTGTCGAAGCCGGTCGGCGCGGTGAAGTTCTGCGCGGCCACGCCGGACAGCGCTCCCGTCATCGCGTCGTTGAAGATCGGCGCGGAGATCGAGGCGCCGAAGACCTGGCCGCTGAAGTACTTCGGCCCGATCTGTATGTTCTCCATCTTCGTCTTCACGTTCCAGTTGATGAAGCCCGTCCACACGGCGGTGGCCAGCTGCGGCGTGTAGCCGTCGAACCAGGTCGCCACACCGCCGTCGGTGGTGCCGGTCTTGCCCGCGACCTGACGGCCGTCCAGCGGTACGGCTCCCGCAGCCGTGCCCCACTGCACCACGCCCTGCAGCATGTACGTCAGCTCGTTCACCGTGTTCGTGTCCAGCACCTGCGCGCACTGCTTCGTCTGCGCCGGGTACTGCTTGCCGGACGAGTCGGTCACGCCGGTGATCACGTACGGCTTGCAGTACGTGCCGCCCGAGGCCAGCGTCGCGTACGCCTCGGCCATCGCGACCGGGGTGATGTTGTTGGTGCCCAGCGTGAACGACGGGATCTGCATCAGGGCCTTGCCGTTGCCGGAGTCGTTGTCCTGGGTCACGCCCAACGACGCGGCGATCGTGGCCGGCTGGCAGAGGCCGGTCTTCTCCTGCAGCCGCAGGAAGTACGTGTTGATCGACTTCGCGTAGCCGTAGATCATGTCGACCGGGCCGTTGGTGCTGTCATCGTTCGACGGCGTATACGGCTTGCTCGGGTCCGTCTGCCAGGGCACGGTCGTGTTCACCCCGCTGGGGCACGCCGCGAAGTTCACGCTCGAGTCGTTGATCTGATGCAGCGCGTCGATCTGCAGGCTCGGACTGATGCCCTGCTCCAGCGCGGCGAGGCCGACGAAGATCTTGAACGAGGATCCGGCCTGGAAGCCCGAGGTCCCGTTGTGCGCGGGGTCGGCGCTCAGGTTTATGTACGTCTGGCCGTTGCCCGAGCCCATTTGTTTGGACTGGGCCATCGCGACGATCGCCCCGGTGCCGGGAGTGGCCTCCACCAGCGCCGAGCCGATCTTGTCGGTGCCGTAGACGCGTGAGCTGATCGCCGCGTCCGCGGAGGTCTCGTTCTTCGTCACCATCGTGGTCGTGATGCTCAGGCCGCCCTCGTTCCACATGGCCTTGCGCGCGGCCGTGGTGGTTCCGTAGGAGGCGTCGGCGATGAACGTCTCGTAGACGTAGTTGCAGAAGAACGCCGCGGAGGCCTTGGCCGTGATGCAGCCGTTCTGCGGAACGGTGGGCTTCAGGGCGAGCGGCGTCTTCTCGAACGCGGCGGCCTGCTGCGCCGTGATGTAGTGCAGCGTGGGCGAGGCCATGTCGGCGATCACGATGTTGCGCCGAGTGAGGGCTTCCTGCGGATGCTGGAGGGGGTCGTACATGGTGGGACTGTTGACGATCGCGGCCAGCGTCGCGGCCTGCGGCACCGTCAGCTTCGCGGACGTGGTCGAGAAGTAGCGCTCGGCCGCGGCCTCCACCCCGTAGGCGTCGTTGCCGAAGTACACGATGTTCAGGTAGCGGTCGAGCAGTTCCTGCTTGGACATCTGCTGCTCGACGGCGATCGCGTACTTCAGCTCGGTTATCTTGCGCGAGAGGGTGTCCGCGACGGCGGCCTGCTGCGCCGCGGTGTTCTCGCCCGCCTCGACCTCGAGCACGTTCTTCACGTACTGCTGGGCTATGGACGAGCCGCCCTGCAGCGAGCCGCCGGAGGAGTCGTTGACCAGGGCGCGCAGCGTGCCCTTGAGGTCGATGCCGCCGTGCTGGTAGAAGCGCTGGTCCTCGATCGAGACGATCGCCTCGGGCATCGTGGTGGCGATCTGGTTCCACGGGACGACGACGCGGTTGCCGTGCAGGTTGTCGTCCCAGGTGGTCGCGATCACCGAGCCGTCGGCCGCGAGGATCGTGCTGCGCTGCGGCAGGGTCGGAGTCTGGAAGTCGTCCGGCAGATCCTCGAAGTGGTCCGAGGCGGATTTCGCCGCGAGCCCCACGCTCGCCGACATCGGCAGCACCAGGCCGGCCAGCAGCAGGCCGGCTATGGAGCTGATCACGACGAAGGTGCCGAGGTGTGCGGCAAGGCGGCCTATACCGCCCAAACCGGAATAATCGCCTTCTGACTTGGCCATGGTCCACAGGGTACTTTTCCATACCCGATCCGGGGCCGCCGCAGGGTGGAGTAAGCCTCACTGTGACCCACTTGCGACAGGGGAGATAGTCCGGACGGGCCATCAGAGATTGACCAATCCGGGGACTGTCGCCGAGTGAAGGCTTTCCGTACTGTCGTGCTTACTGAGGGAAACCGGATGACCCCGGCCTCTCGGTACCGGGCAGCGGCGCCGTGACACACAGCCTCGGCGACCGCACTGCAAGTGACCGTCCGTCAGGGTGGACGGTAGGCAAGGAGAACGGCGTGTGCGGCTAGTGCGGATGCCGTGTCTTCACCTCGCGGGGGCGGTCACGCGGGTGAGGGTCGCGGTGGGGAGCCTCGAGTGCGGAGAGGACTGCACCAGAAATGGCGTGGGTTGACGATTGGACCATAGTTGCCGGCTGTCGGGGGATGGACCCGGACGAGCTGTTCGTGCAGGGAGCGGCCCAGAACCGGGCGAAGGTGGTGTGCGCGACCTGTCCCGTGCGTACGGAGTGCCTCGCCGACGCCCTGGACAACCGGGTGGAGTACGGCGTTTGGGGTGGGATGACCGAACGCGAGCGCCGCGCGCTGCTGCGCAAGCGGCCTGAGGTGCGTTCCTGGCGGCAGGTGCTCGAGGAGGCGCGCGACGCCTATCTCGAGCGCACCGGCGCCGTGCTGATCGCGCCGGAGCCCTCGCCCGCCGGGCCGGGGCAGCAGGATGCGGTGGCGATGGACGTCGCCGAGGCGGTGTTGGTGGACGCCCTCGAACAGCCTCAGCCGGTCGTCGTGGGGTTGAGCGCATAGGCGGGGCCCCGGTCGGCCGTCGGCGCGGGCGGGTACCGCGAGCCCGCCGCGCCCCACCCACTACCAGCGAGCAGTGCCGAGCACCACAGTGACCCCTAGGTACGACACTTTCCCGTTGCCCACACACGATTACCTGTAGACCTTCGAGACGGAGCGCTCAGACCGCCTGTTGAGCGGCCTCCGTGACCGCGCGCAGCCCGTCGAGGTCGTGCACGTCCTCGGCCTGCGCGGGCAGCCGCAGCATGCTGATCCCCGGGTGGCTGGCCGCGAAGCGCCCGGCGTGCCGTGCCTCGCGACGGTTGAGCTCCACCCGTTCCGCGTGCAGGCGCAGCAGACCACCGGCCAGCGACTGGGCCGAGGTCGGGTGCGGCACGTCCAACTGTTCCGCCGCGGCCAGCGAACGCTCCGCGGTCAGATCCGCCAGCCGCGGATGAACCCGGTTGAGCACCAAGCCGGCCAGCGGCATCTTCTCCTCGGCCAGCCGCCGGGCGAAGAACGAGGCCTCGCGCAACGCGTCCGCCTCCGGCACGGCGACCACGACGAAGGAGGTGCCCTTCGCCTGCAGCAGCCGGTAGGTGGCCTCGGCGCGTTCCCGGAAGCCGCCGAACATGGTGTCCAGCGCGTTCACGAAGGACTGCACGTCCGCGAGCAGCCCCGAGCCGAGCAGCTTGCCCAGCGCACCGGTCACCAAGCTGAATCCGCTGGTCAGCAGCTTGAACGCGCCGAAGCCGCCGACCTTGGCCGGAGCCGTCAGAATCTTGATGAACCGGCCGTCCAGGAAGGAGCCGAGCCGGTTAGGCGCGTCCAGGAAGTCCAGCGCGGAGCGGCTCGGCGGGGTGTCGACCACGATCAGGTCCCACTCGCCGCGCGCGTGCAACTGGCCCAGCTTCTCCATCGCCATGTACTCCTGCGTGCCGGCGAAGCTCGCGGAGAGCGACTGGTAGAAGGGATTCGCCAGGATCTGCTCGGCCCGGCCCTTGTCCGCGTGCTCGAGCACGATGTCGTCGAACGTGCGCTTCATGTCGAGCATCATCGCGTGCTGTTGGCCGCCGGCCGACGTGTCGATGCCCTCGACCGGACGCGGGGTGTTGTCCAGTTCGGTCAGGCCCAGTGACTGAGCGAGCCGCCGCGCCGGGTCGATGGTGAGTACGACGACGTCCCGGCCGCGCTCGGCGGCGCGCAGCGCGAAGGCCGCGGCCGTGGTCGTCTTGCCGACGCCGCCGGAGCCGCAGCACACGATGATGCGGGTGTTCCGGTCGTCGAGCAGCGCGTCGAGATCGAGGTCCGGCAGAACGGCGCTCACGCCCCCACCTCGCCGGCGCTCGGCAGGTGTGTTCGCACACGCACTGCGTTCATCGGTTCGCTCGCAAGCTCGCTCACGCGGCCCCCTGGTTCTTCAGCGCCGCCGCGAGCCGGTCCAGGCCAACGCGGTCCACACCGTCGTTCAGCAGCGGCAGTTCGTAGATCGGCGCCTCGCAGTCGCTGAGGGACTCGCGCTGCTCCTGCTCCAGCAGCACCCGCCGCGCGTGCTCGGTGGCCAGCGCGGACAGCGCGTCGACGATCGCCGGGCGGTCGAGGCCGACCTCGCTGAGGCCCGAGCCGAGCTCCGCGCGGTCCACGCCCTCGCTCGCCGCGCGCTTGAGCTGAGCCTCCGTCAGCACGACGTCGCGCGCCTGGTTGACCATGATCCCGCCGACCGGCAGCCCGGCCTCGTGCAGCTCCGCGATCCCGTCCAGGGTCTCCTGCACCGGCATCTCCTCCAGCAGGGTCACGAAGTGCACGGCGGTCTGCGCGCTGGTGAGTACCCGCATCACCGCGTCCGCCTGGTTGTGGATGGGTCCCATCCTGGCCAGGCCGGAGACCTCCGAGTTCACGTTCAGGAAGCGGATGATCCGGCCGGTCGGCGGCGCGTCCATCACCACGGCGTCGTAGTGGAAGGTGCGGCCCTCCTCGTGCGCACGGCGGCGCACCGCCTCGCAGGTCTTGCCGGTCAGCAGCACGTCCCGGATTCCAGGGGCGACCGTCGTGGCGAAGTCGATGGCGCCGAAGCGCTTGAGCGCCTTGGCCGCCGCGCCCAGCTTGTAGAACATGTCCAGGTACTCGAGCAGCGCCTGTTCGGGGTCTATGGCCAGCGCCCAGACTTCGCCGCCGCCGGGCACGGTCGCGACCCGGCGCTCCTCGTACGGCAGCGGCGGGGCGTCGAACAGCTGGGCCAGACCCTGCCGCCCCTCCACTTCGACCAGCAGCACCCGTGGCGTGCGTGCGGGGCCGGTGGCGCGTCGGCGGGTGGCCGCGCGGCTCGCCAGGGCCAGCGCGAGCGAGCCCGCTACCGTCGTCTTCCCGGTCCCGCCCTTGCCCGTCACCACGTGCAGGCGGACGCCCGGCCAGTCCTTGGCGGCTGCTGAGTCTGCGGTAGTCACCGAACGAGCGTAACCCGTGCCAGCGCACGGCGGGCGACCCGGCGTCGGAAGGCGTTACGGTAGGCGGCATGGCGAAGAAGTTCGAATACGCGACGGTCCCGCTGCTGGTGCACGCCACCAAGCAGATCCTGGACAACTGGGGCCAGGACGGCTGGGAGCTGGTGCAGGTCGTGCCGGGCCCGAACCCGGAGAACCTGGTGGCCTACATGAAGCGCGAGGTGGCGTCCTGATGGTCGGGCACCCCGAGGAGAAGCTGGCCGAGCTCGGGCTGAAGCTGCCCGAGGTGGCCAAGCCCGCCGGGGCGTACGTACCGGCGCTGCGCAACGGCTCGCTGGTCTACACGTCCGGGCAGCTGCCCTTCGTGGACGGCGTGCTGCCCGCGACCGGCAAGGTCGGCGCCGAGGTCGCTCCGGATCGGGCCAAGGAGCTGGCCGGGCTCTGCGCGCTGAACGCCCTCGCCGCGGTCAAGGCGGAGGTCGGCGACCTGGCCAAGGTCAAGCGCGTGGTCAAGGTGGTGGCCTTCGTGGCCTCCGACCCGTCCTTCACCGGCCAGCCGGGCGTGGCGAACGGCGCGAGCGAACTGCTCGGCACCGTGTTCGGCGACGCCGGGGTGCACGTACGTTCCGCCGTGGGGGTGGCGGTACTGCCGCTGGACACGCCGGTCGAGGTCGAGATCATCGTGGAAGTCGAGTAGTAGTGGCGCAGCCGCAACGCTCGACGTTGGTCCTGGCGCCCAACCCGTCGCCCTACACGTTGGAGGGCACGAATACCTGGGTGCTGCGCGAGCCTGGATCCACCGCCGCCGTGGTGGTGGATCCGGGGCCGCTGCACGAGGGGCACCTCGCGGCCATACTCGCGGCCGTAGAGGAGCAGGGGGCGCACGTCGCGCAGATCCTGCTGACGCACGGCCACGTGGACCACTCCGAATCGGCGGTTCGCTTCGCCGAGCTGACCGGAGCCCCGGTCCGCGCGCTCGATCCGAGGCACAGGCTCGGCGACGAGGGTCTGGCGGACGGCGACGTGGTCGACGTCGGCGGCCTGGAACTGCGCGTGGTCGGTACACCGGGGCACTCCGGCGACAGCCTCTCGTTCCTGCTTTCCGCAGATCGCGCGATGCTGACCGGTGATACGGTGCTCGGCCGCGGAACGACGCTGGTCGCGCACCCGGACGGCACACTCGCGGATTACCTGGACTCGCTCGGCCTGCTGCGCGACTCGGCGGCCCGGCACGAGTTCGACACGGTGCTGCCGGGGCACGGACCGGTGGTCTCGGACGCCCTCGGCGTGCTGGAGTTCTACATCGCCCACCGCAAGGAACGGCTGGCGCAGGTCGAGGCGGCCCTGGCCGCAGGCGACTCCACGGCCCCCGAGGTTGTTCGCCGCGTCTACGCGGACGTGGACCCGGCGGTCTGGCCCGCTGCGGAGCTCTCCGTCCGAGCCCAACTGCACTACCTGGACCCGACGCGATTCAGCTGAAGCTCGACGATGTTCCACGTGAAACATCATGCGGAATAGTGCATGAAAATGCAGGGCTTTTGTGGTGGATGGCGTCGGCTAGCGCGCCCGGCGAGCCAGCCGGACAGTGTCGAGGAGAACCACGGCCCGAGCCTCAAGCTTGATCCAGCCGCGCTGGGCGAAGTCGGCGAGGGCCTTGTTCACCGTCTCGCGCGAGGCGCCGACCAGTTGGGCCAGCTCCTCCTGGGTCAGGTCGTGCGAGACCTTGATGCCCTCCTGGTCCTCGCCCGCCGGCTGGCCGAAGCGGGTGGACAGGTCGAGCAGCGCCTTGGCGACGCGCCCCGGAACATCGGAGAAGACCAGGTCGGCCAGTGTCTCGTTCGTCCGGCGCAGCCGTCGCGCCATCGCCTTGAGCAGCGCGCGGGCCACCTCGGGGCGGGCGGAGAGCCAGGGCTGCAGCTCGGCGTGGCCGAGCGCGAGCAGCTTGGTCCCGGTCAGCGCGGTCGCCGTGGACGTGCGCGGGCCCGGGTCGAACAGGGAGAGCTCGCCGAACATCTCGCCGGGGCCCATCACCGCAGTCAGGTTCTCCCGGCCGTCGCCCGACGTGCGGCCGAGCTTGATCTTGCCCTCGACCACCACGTACAGCTGGTCACCCGGGTCGCCCTCGTGAAACAGTGCGTCCCCGCGGGTCAGCACGATCTCGGTCATCGACTTCAGCAGGGAGGCCGAAGCCTCCTCGTCGAGTGCGGCGAACAGCGGGCTCCGACGAAGCACGTCGTCCACGGGCGAACCCTCCAACAGTCCTCACGGACACTCAAAGTCGCCGATCGCCTGTGAGTCTCACTCGACGTCGACTTCCAATGTGTTATGTCGTTACTTCCTCCAGTGTGGCCTACGACACCGTCTAACACCTAGTCGGTTGATCTGCTAGGCCGAAACGATGCGAAACAGCAGCGTGAACAGGTAGCCAAACGCTCGCGCGGACCGTTATTCGGACAGAAGAGTGCGACCGGCCCGGATCCGCCCGGTCGCCGGGAACGCCCGCACAGGCGTGACGCGTTTCCTAGACTGGCCGTTGTTCGCTCAGTCGGGACGGGCGACCGTAGGCTAGCGTGAGCCCGGGCGGTGTGGGGTCGGACCGGGGTCGTTCGGGAAGGTTGGCGAGGCGAGACGTGGTGGTGCGGAACAAGGGCGGGGAGCCACGGTCGACGCGCGCCCGGCAAGCGGAGTCCCGGGTGGCGCTGGTGCGTCGCGCCCGGAAGATCAACCGGCTGCTCGCGGAGCTCTACCCGGACGCGCACTGCGAGCTGGACTTCACCAACCCGCTCGAGCTGACCGTGGCGGTCATCCTCTCCGCGCAGTGCACCGACGTGCGGGTCAACCAGGTCACGCCCGCGCTGTTCGCCCGGTACAAGACCGCGGAGGACTACGCGTCGGCCGAGCGGATCGAGCTGGAGGAGCTGATCCGGCCGACCGGCTTCTACCGCAATAAGGCCACCTCGATCCTCGGCCTGGGCCGCGAGCTGTGCGACCGCTTCGGCGGCGAGGTGCCCGGCCGGCTCGAGGACCTGGTCACGCTGCCTGGCGTGGGCCGCAAGACGGCGAACGTCGTGCTCGGCAACGCGTTCGGAGTGCCCGGCCTGACCGTGGACACGCACTTCGGCCGGCTGGTGCGCCGCTTCGGCTGGACCGAACTCGAGGACCCGGTCAAGGTCGAGCAAGCGATCGGCGAGCTGTTCCCGAAATCCGACTGGACGATGCTCTCGCACCGGCTGATCTTCCACGGCCGCCGCATCTGCCACTCGCGCCGCCCAGCGTGCGGCGCCTGCCCGCTGGCCTCGCTCTGCCCCTCGCACGGCATCGGAGAGCTGGACCCGGTCAAGGCGGAGGCGCTGCTCAGGCCCGCCTCGGCGCGCGAGGCCGCCGCGCTGGCCGAGGTCCGCAAGCGGCAGGCTGAGGAGAAGCAGCAGGCCGCGACGCCCCGCCGCGCGACGGCCGAGGCGGCGCGGCCGTGACCGACGACAGGCCGGACCCCTTCAGCGGGGACTTCGACGGAGCCTTCGATGGCAGCCCCGTCATCGACACCGACTTCACCGACCTGCCCGAGTGGCTGGTCCGGCTGGCCGAGGCGGTCGCCGGGATCGGCCCGGGCGACCACTACCTCGGCCGCCCGCCGCTGCGCCGGCCGTCCTCGCTGAGCGGCGAGGCGAACCCGTCGGCCGTGCTGATCCTGTTCGCCGACTCCTTGCCGCACGGTCCGGACGTGCTGATCACCGAGCGTTCCGCGACCATGCGCTCGCACGCGGGCCAGGCGGCGTTCCCCGGCGGGCGGATCGATCCGGCCGCGGACGGTTCCGAGGACGAGGGCCCGATCCGCGCGGCGCTGCGCGAGGCCAGCGAGGAGGCCGGGGTCGATCCGGCCGGTGTGCGCGTGTTCGGCGAACTGCCCGAGCTCTACCTGCCGCCCAGCGACTTCCTGGTCACGCCGGTGCTGGCCTGGTGGCACGCCCCCGGCGACGCCGCG
This sequence comes from Actinospica sp., assembly GCF_035552695.1. NCBI lineage: Bacteria > Bacillati > Actinomycetota > Actinomycetes > Catenulisporales > Actinospicaceae > Actinospica > Actinospica sp. The sequence continues at coordinate 6,064 of NZ_DASZKT010000098.1, read as the reverse complement.
GTGGCTAGCCCCGACGAGGTGGCCGCCGTGCACCGCGTCCCGCTCGCCGCCCTCGTCGACCCGGCCAACCGCTACCGGATGCACCATCCGTCCGGCTATAAGGGCCCGGCGTTCGTCGTGGACGAACTGCTCGTCTGGGGCTTCACCGCGGGCGTGCTCGACGCGGTGCTCCGGCTGGCCGGCTGGGAGCGGCCCTGGGAACCCGCCGAGGTGATCGAGTACCCGCTGGACGTACGCGAGATCCGGAGGACCCGTGGACCTGCTTGATCTGATCATCATCCTGATCTGCATCGGCTTCGCCGTCTCGGGCTACCGTCAGGGCTTCGTCGTCGGCGTGATGTCCTTCGTCGGCTTCGTCGGCGGCCTGCTGGTCGGCGTCTGGCTGGTGCCGCAGGTGATGGGCCACTTCCAGTCCTCGCTGGTGGTCTCCACGATCTCGCTCTGCGCCGTGCTCGCCCTCGCGGTGATCGGCCAGGTCATCGCGACCACGATCGGCGGCCGGGTGCGCCGCGAGCTGACCTGGCGGCCGATCCAGGCCGTCGACCAGGGCGCCGGAGCGGTGGTCTCGATCGTCTCCGTGCTGCTGGTCACCTGGTTCCTCGGGCTCGCGCTGGCCGGCTCGGCGATGCCGCTGGTCGTCGAGCAGGTGCACGAGTCGCGGATACTCGCCGGGATCCAGAAGGTGCTGCCGAAGGACTCGGCCTCCTGGTTCCGCTCCTTCTCCACGGTGCTCGGCCGCAGCGGCTTCCCGCAGGTCTTCGGGCCGTTCACGCAGGAGACGATCGCGAACGTGCCAGCGCCGGACTCGGCGGTGCTCAGGGAGTCCGGTGTGGTCTCGGCCGAGTCCTCCATCGTGAAGATCGTGGGCGACGCGCCGAGCTGCGGAAAGCAGATCGAGGGCTCGGGCTTCGTCTTCTCCCCGCAGCACGTGATGACGAACGCGCACGTGGTCGGCGGCGTTTCCGACCCGACCGTGCAGATCGGCGGCGTCGGCCAGTACTACCGCGCGAAGGTCGTGCTCTACGACGCCGAGACGGACATCGCGGTGCTCTACGTCCCCGGCCTGAGCGCGCCCTCGCTGAAGTTCGACACCGGCGCCAAGGCGGAGGACGACGCGGTGGTCGCGGGCTTCCCGGAGGACGGCCCGTTCAGCGCCGTGGCCGCGCGCATCCGCCAGGAGATGGACGCGCAGGGCCAGGACATCTACGACCAGAACACCGTCACCCGCGACATCTTCTCGTTGTATTCGACCGTGCGGCAGGGCAATTCCGGCGGTCCGCTGCTGAGCCCGAGCGGCGAGGTGTACGGGGTCGTATTCGCCAAGTCCCTGCAGGACGCGACGACCGGGTACGCGTTGACGGCCAGTCAGGTCCAGCAGGATGCTCAGCAGGGGGCTGACCTCACGTCCTCGGTCGACACGGACGGCTGTGCCGTGTAGCCTCCTTCAAATCTAAAGGATCAGCGGCTGATCAACAGTCACATCAAAATATCCGGAGGGGACGCGGGGTGCTCGGTCACTCGCATTCGACCAGCGGAGCCCTGGCGTGGGGAGCGGCGGCCGCCGCCGCTCCGGTCACCTGGTGGGCGGATCTGCTGAGCCATCAACCGCTGACCATCGCCGACATAGTGCTCGGTACCTTCACCACCGCGGGCGCCGCGCTGCTGCCGGACCTCGACCACCCCGACGGCACCATCGCGCACTTCCTCGGCCCGATCTCGCACAACTTCTGCCGCCTCGTCGAGAAGATCTCCGGCGGGCACCGGCACGCGACGCACTCGTTCTTCTTCGTGGCCCTGGTCACGGCCGGAACCTGGGCCGGAGCGCACTACTGGGGACGGTGGTTCGTCCTCGGGATGATGTACGTCCTCTTCTCGCTGGCGGTGCGCGCGCTGCACCTGTGCCCGGCCGGCAAGGGCATCGAGTCCTGGGGCGTCGTCGTCATGGTCTCGGCCGCGGGTACCGCCGCGTGCTACGAGTTCCTGCCCGCGAACCCCGTATGGCTGCCCATCTCGGTCGGCCTCGGCTCGCTGATCCACCTGACCGGCGACTGCCTGACCAAGGAGGGCTGCCCGCTGTTCTGGCCGGTGCCGCAGCGCTTCGAGATTCCGATCATCCGGCGCACCGGCAACAAGTTCGAGACCGCGTTCCTCACCCCGGTGATGGCGGTCGGCGCGTTCGTGCTGGTCTTCATAGCGGTCAAGCACCCGCACTGAGCACGGGCATGGGCACGGGCACAGCGCGGCCTCGGACTACCGGTCCGGCTCCTCGTCCTGCAGCCAGCCGAGCACCTCGTTCGTGAACAGCTTCGGCGCCTCCTCCTGCGGGAAGTGCCCGAGGCCCTCCAGCAGCCGCCAGCGGTACGGCGCGTTCACGGAGCCGCCCGAGCCGCGCGCGGTCGAATCCAGCAGCACCGTGTCCAGCGCGCCGTGCAGGTGCAGCGTCGGCACCTCCGTCAGCGTCCGCATGCGCTGGTGGTAGCGCAGCCCGTCCGGCCGCATCAGCGAACGCATCTGCCAGCGGAAGTACTCCATCGAACTGTGCGCGACGCCGGGGATCTGGATCGCGTCCCGATAGCGCCGAACCACGTCCTCCTCCGGCCAGCCGGGCCCTGACCAGCTCTCCAGCATCCGCGCCACGGCCGCGCCGTCGTCCTTCGTCAGCCCGTGCTCGGCCTGCAGCGGCCGCTGCGCGGCGAAGATGTGCTTGCTCGCCGCGATCTGCGACGGGCTGGTCAGCAGCGCGCTACGCAGCTGCCGCGGATGCGCGGCGCCGACGATGACCAGGCGGCGCACCGCCTTCGGCCGCATCGTGGCGGCTGTCCAGGCCAGGGCCGCCCCCCAGTCGTGGCCGATCAGCACCGCGTTCGACTCGCCCAGTGCCCGGATCACGCCGGTGACGTCCATCGTCGCGGTCAGCGGGTCGTAGCCGCGCGGCGGCTTGTCGCTGCCTCCGATGCCGCGCAGGTCCATCGCCACGGCTCGGTACCCGGCTTCGGCGAAGGCCACCAGCTGCTCCCGCCAGGTCCACCAGAACTGCGGGAACCCGTGCAGGAACAGCGCCAGGGGTCCGTCCCCGAGTTCGGCGACGTGGAAGCGCGCGCCGTTCGCGGGGACGTCCCGGTGTGTCCACGGCCCGTCCGCGTACACCGGGGTCAGATCGGAAGCCATGCTCGTCAGCATGGCACATCCCGGTGTCCGTGCCGTGCCGTCGACACTAAGAGCGACCGGCGAATGGGAGCTGGGCTGCGTCGCTCTCCTCAGCCGTCGACGCGACGCAGCATGGTCAGCGTCCGGCTCGTCGAGCGCTTGGTCGCCGCCACGCCCTTGATCCGCTTGAACCTGGCCAGGCCGATCAGCGCGCAGACCCCGGCGACCAGCAGGAAGGCCCCGGCCACGATCAGCCAGCACCAGGCCAGTCCGAGCCCGGTCGCGTGCAGCCCGTAGGCCGCCGCGAAACACAGCATGATCAGCGCGAACACGCCGAGCACGGCCGCCGCGCCGAACAGCCCGCCGCCGGTGGCGGCCTCCTTCACGTCCTGCCGCACCTCCGCCTTGGCCAGCGCGATCTCCCCGCGCACCAGCGCGGAGACGTCCTGGGCCGCGCTGGACACCAGCGTGCTCAGTTTCTGCTCGGTCTCGGCCGACATGGGAACCTCCCGCGGGTCCTGGGCGATGGCTGCGCCGCTCCGCCGCGAGTACCCGCCGCGCGGCCTTCGCACTCCGGAATTAGGCCGAGCGGGTAGCCGCTTACGCGACCATGTCTCTAAATCGCTTTGTCGACAAATCGATGAAGCGACATGAGTTGACTCCCGCTCGCATCCCCCGAGCCGATCGCGCGGCAGCGGCGCTTCCCGGAGACGGACCGCGAAAACAGCGGTGCCCCGCCACGCGGATCGCGTGGCGGGGCACCGAATCTGAGTGATTCTGACCGGGGATCAGTCCTCGCTGGCGTGCGGCAGCTTCGCGGAGATCAGGTCCATCACCGTGGAGTCGGCCAGGGTCGTGGTGTCGCCGATCGCGCGGTCCTCGGCGACGTCCTTGAGCAGCCGCCGCATGATCTTGCCGGACCGGGTCTTCGGCAGCTCAGGCACCACCTGGATCTGCTTCGGCTTGGCGATCGGCCCGAGCGCCTTGGACACGTGGTTCTTCAGCTCCGCGTCCAGCCCCTCGTCCTCGGCGTGGCCGCCGCGCAGGATCACGAAGGCCACGATGCGCTGGCCGGTGACCTCGTCCTTAGCGCCGACGACCGCCGCCTCCGCGACCTTCGGGTGCGAGACCAGCGCGGACTCGACCTCGGTGGTGGAGATGTTGTGGCCGGACACCAGCATGATGTCGTCCACCCGGCCGAGCAGCCACAGGTCGCCGTCCGCGTCCTTCTTCGCGCCGTCGCCCGCGAAGTAGTAGCCCTGCTCGGCGAACCGGGACCAGTAGGTGTCCAGGTAGCGCTGCGGGTCGCCCCAGATGCCGCGCAGCATCGAGGGCCACGGCTTGTCCAGCACCAGGAAGCCGCCGCCGCCGTTCGGCACGATCGTGCCGTCCTTCTCCACCACGTTCGCCGAGATCCCCGGCAGCGGCGTCATCGCCGAACCCGGCTTGGTCGCGGTCACGCCGGGCAGCGGGGAGATCATGATCGCGCCGGTCTCGGTCTGCCACCAGGTGTCCACGATCGGGCAGCGCTCGCCGCCGATGTTCTCCCGGTACCACATCCAGGCCTCCGGGTTGATCGGCTCGCCGACCGAGCCGAGCACCCGCAGCGAGCTCAGGTCGAACTTCGCCGGGATCGCGTCGCCCCACTTCATGAACGTGCGGATCGCGGTCGGCGCGGTGTAGAGGATGGAGACGTTGTACTTCTGCACGTTCTCCCAGAACCGGCCCTGGTGCGGGGTGTCCGGGGTGCCCTCGTACAGCACCTGGGTGACGCGGTTCGAGAGCGGCCCGTAGACGATGTATGAGTGCCCGGTGACCCAGCCGACGTCCGCGGTGCACCAGTAGACATCGGTGTCCGGCTTCAGATCGAACACCGCGTTGTGCGTGTACGACACCTGCGTCAGGTAGCCGCCGGTGGTGTGCAGGATGCCCTTCGGCTTGCCAGTGGTGCCCGAGGTGTACAGGATGAACAGCGGGTGCTCGGCGTCGAAGGCCTCCGGCGTGTGCTGGTCGGACTGACTGTCCACCAGGTCGTGCCACCAGATGTCGCGGTCCGCGTTCCACGGCACGTCCTGCCCGGTGCGCCGGACCACGAGTACGTGCTCGATGGAGGCCGCGCCCTCGACACCCGCGTCCGCGTTCGGCTTGAGGTTGGCGATCGAGCCGCGCCGGTTGTACCCGTCCACGGTGATCAGCAGCTTGGCCTCGGCGTCGTCGATCCGGGCGCGCAGCGCGTCGGGCGCGAAGGCGGCGAAGACCACCGAGTGCGGCGCGCCGATCCGGGCGCAGGCCAGCATCGCGAAGACGGTCTCCGGGATCATCGGCATGTAGATCGCGACCCGGTCCCCGGCCGTGATCCCGAGGGAGGTCAGCGCGTTGGCCGCCTTGGACACCTCGCGCTGCAGTTCCGCGTACGTGATCGAGCGCGAGTCGCCCGGCTCGCCCTCGAAGTGGATCGCCACCTGCTCGCCGTGGCCGGCCTCGACGTGCCGGTCCACGCAGTTGTAGCTCACGTTGAGCTTGCCGCCGACGAACCACTTGGCGAACGGTGCGTCGGACCAGTCGAGGGTCTGCGTCCACGGCTCGGCCCAGTCCAGCCGGCTGGCCTGTGCGTCCCAGAAGGCCAGCCGGTCGGCCTCGGCCGCGGCGTACGCTTCGGCGGTCACGTTGGCCGCCGCGGCGAACTCCGCCGGCGGCGCGAACCGTCGCTCCTCGTGCAAAAGGTTTGACAGCGCTTCGTTGGACACGCTCGAACTCTCCTTCAGGGCATTCTTCGCAGGACCGGCTTCGTGCGGGGTTCGAAACCCCTTCAGGGCCCAAGCACAGCAGCCGGACCCGGGTATTGCAAGGGCCTGCGCGGAAATTTTGGTCTAGACCTATGATGCCAAACCGCGGCCCCGGATGACGGGGCCGCGGC
>NZ_DASZKT010000097.1:0-8129 GCF_035552695.1 Actinospica sp. | reverse complement strand
TTCCACCAGCGCCAGGGCTACGAGTCGCTGTACGCGCTCGCGCACGGCACCGAATCGCAGCGGGCCATGGCGCAGGACGCGGTGGACCGCTGGTGGTGGCCCTCGCTGATGATGTTCGGCCCGCCGGACGCCGCCTCCACGCACTCCTCGAAGTCGGCCGCGTGGAAGATCAAGCGGCACTCGAACGACGAGCTGCGGCAGCGCTTCGTCGACCTCTGCGTCCCGCAGGCCGAGGTGCTCGGGCTGCCGCTGCCCGACCCGGACCTGCGGCTGAACGAGGAGACCGGGCACTACGAGTACGGCGAGATCGACTGGTCCGAGTTCAAGGCCGTGCTGGACGGCGACGGGCCGTGCAACCGGCAGCGGATCGAGCGGCGCACCGAGGCGCACCGCGAGGGCCGCTGGGTCCGCGAGGCGGCCGCCGCGTACCAGGCCAAGCGGCGGGGGGTGGAGCGATGAGCACCGGCGGGCCGAACGGGCCGAACGAGGCGAGCGAGCCGAACGAGACCGGGCTCGACCTCTGGGAGGTCTTCGTCCGGGCCAGGCGCGGACTTTCCCACCAGCATGTCGGCTCCCTGCACGCCCCGGACGCCGAAGTGGCCCTGCGCCGCGCCCGCGACCTGTACACCCGGCGCGGCGAGGGCGTCTCCATCTGGGTCGTTCCCGCTGGCGCGGTTTCCGCGAGCGACCCCGGGGAAAAAGAGCCCTATTTCACTCCGGCCCGGGACAAGGACTACCGCTATCCGACTTACTATGAGTTGCCTAGGGAGGTGCGAGGACTGTGAGTAGTGTGCGCGCCCTGACGGCGCTGGCCAGAACGCTCAAGCCGCTGGACGCCTACGCGCTCGGCCTGGGCGACGACGCGCTGATCGCCTCGCACCGGCTGAGCGAGTGGCTGACCCGCGCCCCCGACCTGGAGGAGGAGGTCGCGCTCGCGAACGTGGCGCTTGACCAGCTCGGCCAGGCCAGGTTCCTGCTCGGTTACGCGGGCCGCTCCAGCGGCCTGACAGAGGACGAACTCGCGTATCAGCGCACCGACCGCGACTATCGCAACTGTCTGCTGGTCGAGCTGCCGAACGGCGACTTCGCGCACACGATCCTGCGGCTGCTGTTCTTCAGCGCCTACCAGCGCCAGCTCTACACGGCCCTGAGCGAGTCCACCGACGGCGAGCTCGCCGCGTTCGCCAAGAAGGCCTGCGTCGAGGTCGACTACCACTACGAATACGCCGCCGGCTGGACCCTGCGGCTGGGCGACGGCACCGAGGAGAGCCACGACCGCGCGGTCGCCGCGTTGGCCGAGCTCTGGCCGTACACCGCGGAGCTGTTCGCGGGCGACGACCTGGTCACGGCGCTGGCGGCGGAGGGCCTGGTGCCGGACCCCGAGCGGGTTCAGGGTGCGTGGATGGAGCAGGTCACCTCGATCCTGGCCGAGGCCACGCTGGGCACGGCGCCGAGCGGCACCTGGCGTCCCGGCGGCGGCCGGAACGGAATGCACACCGAGTCGCTGAGCTACCTGCTCGCCGAGATGCAGTCGGTGCACCGCGCGCACCCCGGGGCCACCTGGTGACGGTCATGCACACGGTCAACGCTCAAAAGTCCGCTCGCCAGCTCGTCTCCGATCTCCCCGACCCCGAGATGCCCTGGGTCACGCTCGGCGACCTCGGCGTCGTGCGCAGCGTCGAATGCGGCGAGGACAAGTCCGTGCGCGTCGAACTGACGCCCACGTATCTCGGCTGCCCGGCGATCGACGCCATGCGCGCGGACGCCGCGAAGGTGCTGAGCGAGGCCGGCTACCGCGTCGAATCCGTGGGGCTGCGCCTCGACCCGCCGTGGACCCCCGCGTCGATCACCGAGCAGGGCCGGCGAAAGCTGGCCGAGGCCGGCATCGCCCCGCCTCCGCACGTGGCGCACGGCCCCTCGGCAGGCACCTCATCAGCGGTCTCCCTTTCCCTCGGCGTACGCTGCCCGCGCTGCGGCAGCATCGAGACCACGCTGCTCAGCCGCTTCGGCGCCAGCCCCTGCCAGGAGCTGCGGCGCTGCTCCGCCTGCGCCGAGCCGTTCCCGGCGGTGCGTCCGTGAGCGAGCTTGCGAGCGAACCATTGAACGCAGTGGCGAACGGCTCACCGAGCGCCAGCGAGGTAGCGACGTGAGCTTGGAGTTCCACCCGCTCCGTGTCGCAGTGCTCGACCCGCTGACGCCCGACTCCGTGCGGATCATCCTCGAGGTCCCGGAGGAGCTGGCCGAGGCGTACCGCTACATCGCGGGCCAGCACGTGACCATCCGGTTCGAGACGCAGGGTCCTGACGGCGAGATCAGCCAGCTGCGACGCTCCTACTCGCTGTGCGCCCCGCCGAGCGAGAAGGCCCCGCGCACGCTGCAGATCGCGGTCAAGCGCTCCGTCACCGGCGGCTTCGGCGACTACGCGGTGCGCAAGCTGGCCGTCGGCGACCTTCTCGACACGCTCACCCCGACCGGCCGCTTCCACGCGTACCCCGAGCCGGGGACGCATCACGTCGCGATCGTGGCCGGCAGCGGCATCACCCCGGTGTACGCGATCCTCGCCGACCGCCTCGCGCACGATCCGGCCAGCCGCGTCAGCATCATCTTCGGCAACCGCACGACCGGCGACGTGATGTTTCTCGAGGACCTCGCCGACCTGAAGGACCGCTATGGCGCGCGGCTGAACCTGCTGCACGTGCTCTCCCGCGAGGAGCGCGGAATCCCGCTGCTCAGCGGCCGAATCGACGCAGAGCGCCTGCCGGGCCTGCTCGCCACCGTCGAGGCGAGCGCGCAGGACGCGTACTACCTGTGCGGCCCGACCGCGATGGTCGAGGCCGCCCGCGAGGTGCTGGACGGCCTCGGCGCCGGCCGCGTCCGCTTCGAACTCTTCGACAGCGGCCCGCGCCGCGCCCCCTCGCCCGAGTCGCGCCCGGCCGACGTTCCGGCCGCCACCCTCAACGTGACGCTCGGCGGTCGCACCAGCGTCTGCGCCATGCGCCCGGACGACGGCAGTGTTCTCGACGCCGTCCTCCGCCACCGCCCGGACGCCCCCTACTCGTGCACCGCCGGCGCCTGCGGCACCTGCCGCGCCAAGGTCACCAGCGGCAGCGTGCAGATGACGCACGACTACGCACTCGAAGCCGCCGAGAAGGCCGCGGGCTTCGTCCTGACCTGCCAGTCGCTCCCGACCGCGGACACCATCGACCTTGACTTCGATGCCTGAGTCGACCTACGACTCCGAGGCGTCGTAGTAGTCCTCCGGCGCGACGAGAACGGCCTGAAAGTAGAGCGGCGATCCGTCGGTGTCGAGCGGTACTTCGTGTCCTGCGTCGCGGGTGAAGCCAAGCGAGAGCCCGGGGACGACCGGGTGCAGCGGCTCGCGGTGATCGATCTCGTAGCCCATGGCCTCGATTCGGGTGAGCAGTTCGCGGGCCGGCGTGGCGAAGACGTCGATGCCGCGGAAGGTCACGGTGATCTGCTCGGGGCCGGGGCGCGGGATCCACACTTCGGCCGCGGTCAGGGTCTTGCCGTCGTCGAGAAAGAAGGTGATCTCGAACTGCGGGTGCAGGGCGAGCACCTTCATCTTGCGGAAGCGGGCGGCGGATCCGTCGTTGCGCACCCGGGTGCTGCCGAGCGCCGCGGCGGCCTCCTTCACCTCCGGGGACGGCATCCCGAACGGGAATCCGGTGATACCCGTGGGCGGGCTGAGTTCGATCTCCATGGCCTCTCACCTTAGTAGGCAGTTCACTTCAGCAGGCAGTAATTGATGGTCCAGCCGTTCTTTCTGAGGAACGTCCGCAGGCCCCGGTTCTTCGGCATGTCGTCGACCATCTGCCTGATCGCATCGTCGTACTTGGTTCCGAACTGATCGCGGATCTCGTCGATGTCCATCTTCATCGCCTTATCGAACCTGCCTTGCGAGATGAGCCTCGCCTGCGCGGCTCGCCAGTCCTTGCTGTCCTGGCTGCTGCCGGTGCTGATGAAGTCGCGGTGGTCGGCGTACTCCATGCGGATCGACGGACCGGCGCTCTCGGACAGCTTGTTCGTGAGCCCGAGTTGCATCCAGGAGTCCTTTGCGGGGACGTGGTTGATCTCGTAGGTGCCCAGGGGCGTCCCGGCCGGATTCGCGGGCTGCATCAGGCCGTAATGTCCGCCGTCTTGGCCGGCCTGGCTTCCGGGCTTCAGGCCGAGCGGGTCGCCCCAGGCCAGTGGGTTGATGACATAGGAATGCGGGTTGGGTGCCGGTTGCAGGCCGAGCGGGTCGCCGGTCAGATAACGCCCGGCTCCCGCGTCGTAGTAGCGGAAGTAGTTGTAGTCGAGCCCTGTCTCGGGGTCGTGGTACTGGCCGGGAAAGCGCAGCGGGCAGTCGGTCTCACCCTCCCAGCCCACTCCGCGCCCCTCCGCGGCTCCCCAGAGGCTCGCTCTGCGGGAGGCGGCGATGCGTCCGTCCGCGCCGACGAGTTCCGTAGGGGCGCCGACGAGATCGGTGACGATCGCGTAGAAGCGTTCGTCGATCTCGTCCTGTGTGGCGCCGAGCGCGAACGTCGATTTGGCGACGGGTTTGCCGCGCCGCAACTGGACCAAGGGGCGGTACGTGTCAGGGTCGTAGTCCCACGTGATCGTCTCCGGCGTTCCGCCCGGCACGGTGTGGACCTGCTCGGCCAGACGCGATCCGTCCCAGGCGAACGTCGTCTGCTCGATCGTGGCGCCGCTGGCGTTGAGGCGCTGCTTCGCGATACGGCGGCCGAGCGGGTCGTAGCGGTACTGCCACGTGTCCCCGCCGGGGACGCGTACGTGGGTCAGCCGGTCCTCCGCGTCCCAGGCGTAGTGCCATTCCTGCTGCTGGCCTGACAGGGTCCTCCGGACGGCGCGGATGCGCCGGCCCTGCTGGTCGTATTCGTAGCCGGTTCGGCCCGCCCTGCGCAGCAGCGTGCCGGTGTGTTCGCGCGTTCCCTGCGTGTCGTCGGCGTTGTTGTTCGCGGCCTCGGTGATGTTGCCGAGCGCGTCGTAGGCGTAGCGCTCGGACCAGCCGCTCGCCTGCACGCCGGTGACGCGGCCGAGGGCGTCGAGTTCGAATCGCCGTGTTCCGCCCTGGCGGTCGCGGATCGCCGCGAGCACGCCGTCCTGCCGGTAGTCGTAGCCGCGCTCACGCAGGGCCGTGATGCCTGTCGCGTCGCTGCGCCAGATGCCCTGCTCGGTCATCCGGTGTGCCGCGTCGAAGGCCTGCCGGATCGCGGCCGCGTTGCCGAGGTTCTGGGTCGTCCGCCGGCCCACGGCGTCGTGCTCGAACGTCAGCCATCCGACCGGCGTGCTGAGCCTGGCGGGCCGTCCGGCGGCATCGTAGGTCCACGTCGAGGCCGTGCCGTTCGGTGTGGTCCGCTTGATCCGCCGTCCGCACGCGTCGTATTCGTACTGTGTGCGCGCGCCGTTGACCATCTCGGAAACGACTCGGCCCAAGGCGTCGCGGGCGTATTCGATGGTCGCGTCCGCGTTCCGTGCCCCGATCAGGTGACCGGCCGCTGAGTATGCGTACTGTGATACCGCGCCGGAGTTCTGCCGGGCCTCGACGACGCGGCCGTGCGCGTCCCTCACGTACCGCACGCCCTGGCCCGCGGCGTTGGCTCGCTCCGCCATCTGCCCCGCGGCGTCGAGGCGATACTGCTGCCGGGAGCCGTTGAAGTCGACTTCCGCGACGACGCGTCCGGCCTGGTCCCGCTCGTAGTACCAGGTGAGACCGGTCGGCCCGGTGACTGCGGCCATGCGCAATTCGGTGTCGTGCGTGAGGGTGTAGCGCACGCCGTCGACGCTGGTCTGTGAGGTCATCACGCCGAACGGACCGTAGGTGCTCGTGCTCTGCGCACCCTTCTCATCCGTGTGCGCGATCTCGTTGCCCGCGGCGTCGTACTGCCAGCGTTCCACCGTGCCGTCCGCGTTCCGGCATTCCGTGCGCAGTCCGTCGGCCGTCCATCTGTAGGCGGTGATGTTACCGAGCGCGTCGGTGATCTCCAGCGCGCGGCCGAACGCGTCCCGGCGAGCTCTGGTGCTGTTGCCCAGCGCGTCGGTCAGGGTGACGGGCAGGCCGGCGGCGTCGGTCTGCACGCGCTGGACGTTGCCCTGCGCGTCTGACACCGTGCGCAGGTTGCCGTTCTGGTCGTAGGTGTAGGACGTGGTCGCGCCGAGCGGATCGGTCTTTGACAGAAGATTGCCGCGCTGGTCATACGTGTACTGCCACGTCGTCCCATCGGGTCCGGTGATGCGCACAGGCTGCCGTAGCTCGTTGTAGAGCACGAACACGGACGTGCCGTCCGCCCGGTCGATGCGGACCGGATCGCCGTTCTCGTCGTACGTGCAGCGCGTGACGGCACCGAGTTCGTCGATCTGGAGCGACGGACGGCTGTTGCGATCCATTTCGGCCTGCACAGTCGCACCGAGGGGATCGACGATCTTGTTGACGTGCATGTGCCGGTCGTAGTGGAACTCGGTGCGCTGCCCGAGCGAGTCGGTGACGGTCGTGACGCGCTGAAGCCTGTTGTAGGAGAACTGCGCGTTCATACAGCCGCCGGGGCCAAGGCCGCGTGCCACGCGGCCGCTGTCGTCGTACTCGTACACGTACTGGTAGCCCAGCCGGTCCATCCAGCCGGTCATGCGGTCGGCGAAGTCGTAGGAGTAGCGGAAGGGCACGCCGGCCGAGTTGACGATGTCGGTGAGCCGGCCTCGCGCGTCGTATCCGAACTGGCGCACGAGCGTGCCCTGCCCGCCGTCCGTGCCGTCCAGTAGCCGCAGGCCACTGATACGGATCCAGGACTGGTTGACGACGGTGTCGACCGCCACGCGGTAGCCGCCGGAGTGCACGACCTCCGTCGGCAGGCCGTTGCTCGAGCGCTGGTAGGTGACGTAGTTCCCGTTGCGGTCGCTCAGTGCGCCGATCGGACGCCGGGCCGGATCGGGGGCGGCCGGGAAGTGCCTGGTCCGGCCCTGCTCGGTGTCCTCGATGCGGATCACGTCGTCGGGCCCCCAGGTCAGCGGCCAGCGCGCTCCGCCGTTCGGGAGCACGCGCTGCCCGGGCTGCGTCGGACGCGGATACGCCACGACTTGGGCGTCCTCGCCGACATAGCGGATCTCCTTGGCGTCGATCTCAACGCACTGATCGAGAGTGGACGACCAGCCGGGGCCGAACAGCCGTCCGCGGGAGTAGCCCGACGCGTAGGCCCGGCGCAGCGCGAGCGAGAGCAGGCCCGGGAGTTCGAGGTCTGTCTCGTTGGTGATGACCTGGCCGGAGACCACGTCGACCGGATCGCCGTCGGTGCAGGTGTTTCCGTTGCCGTCCACGGGCTGGCCGCCGCCCCCGTCCAGCGGCGGTGCGCCGCTCGAGGACTTGGACCTGCCGTTGGGCGGCTGCCCGGACCCTCCCTTGGGCGTGCCCGGCAACGGCGCCGCCGCGCCGGCCGCGCCCGCCGCCGCCGAGCCTGCCTGACCGAGCGCGCCGGCCGCGGCGGCGGCCACCGGAGCGAGGGCGAGTGCCGTGCTGGCGATCGCCGTGCCGACGTCAGCCTGCCCGGCGCACGGATCGGCGGAGCTCGAGTTCGCGTACGACGGATCCGAGCACGGGTCGGCGGCCTGCGCGACGAGCGGGGAGAAGACCATCAGCGCGAAGGCCGAGGCCACGACGGCGAGCAGTTTGCCCAGCATGGCCCTGGCTCTCATGACGCCCCCTGCATGACGTGCGCGTTCGTGCTCGGCACGGGACGCGGTCGACGATATTTGAGCTCCGCGATCCGCTGACGCAACTGCTGATCATTCGGGCCATGTGGATCGCGTTCGCCGCGGACCGCGTGCCAGCGAGCCATGCCGAGTTCCAGCTGCGTGTCGTAGAGCCGGCCGAGGGCGATGCATTCGGTGAGTCCCGTGGTGCGTAAAGCCTTGGCGCGCAGGAAGAAGCGGCGCAGCGGGCGCATCAGGGTCGGTATCTCGTGGGCGTCGACGGCGCCGAATCCGGTCGCGGCCTCGGCGCGCAGTTCGATGGAGAGCGCGGCACGCTGGTCCTTCAGCCCGCGCCGTAGCAGCACGATGTAGAGCATCACGAGCGGGCCCTGCAGCACGACGAACGCCAGCGGCGTATAGAGCAGCAG
>NZ_DASZKT010000096.1:0-22266 GCF_035552695.1 Actinospica sp. | reverse complement strand
CGAGTGCTCAAGTTGTCGAGCTCTTTCGGCAGGTGCGCAGGCAGAAACGCATTGGTGTGGTACTCACGCTGCGTGCGCGGATCGAACCCACTGATTGGTACGAGGGATCCGATGGGGGAACCGCCAAGTCGAGACGCGTCCATAGAATTCAAGTTTACAGGCTAAAACTTGAAATTGCGAGGCGAGTTTTCAAGTCGCCATGCACGGACGCAGACTAGGCGTTGACCTGGTACTACCTGCCTCAGGAAGCCCGAGGCGGCCGCTCAGGTCGACTTGAAAAGCTCGGAAGCAAATTCAAGTCGCCCGTGGCTAGATCGGTAGGCAGTGCCTGCCACTTCGTTGATGATGCTTGGATTGCTCATGCCTGCTCGTCGCTGGCAACCGCGGACCAGCGGGCGCGCTCGGAGCGATCGACAAACCGCAACGCATCCTGCATCGTCCTCGCCCTGATGTCAGCACGAATCGCCGACCGGCCCACTCGCCGCGCCGCTTCGACCCGATGATGTCCATCTGCAAGGATCAGTCGACTGCCGTCGTCAAAGATCACCACGGCCGGAGCATCATCCAGATGGGCCATCCAATGCGCGACTCGGCTCTGATCCAGATGCGGCCGTTGGGTCTGGATCGGCGCCTCGCGGAGCCACTCTCCGCTTGGGGTGCGCAGCTCGGGCCAGCGGAGTGGCAGTTCGGCATGACAGCCAGCCATGAAGCGTGACGCTTGGCCCGGCCGCATGCCCGATGCGTGCCCGTCGGGAGGCGATCGAACGGTGAGCCACGGGACTCATCTCACGGGAGATTGACTCAGCGTCGAGGCCCCACCAAGCGCGCGTGGCCTGACGCCTTGACGCCAACCGCAGGGCTGCAGCAGCAGGCGTCGTGTTGAGGCCTGTTCGCGTCCGCGAAGTCGGACACTGATAGGGGTTCGGCTCCGGCTGCCTCCACGCTGGATCACGAATGGTGGGCGTCGCCAGTTCCCAATGTCTTCCCAATCAGCCCGGGCCAGGCGCTCCACCGCTGGTCAACGCGGTTCCGTCGAGCAACTGTAAATCCGTCGGCGTAGCCTACCCAGGTTCGAATCCTGGATCTGCCACCAGCAAGTACGGCCCCCGGAACTGCGGAAACGCGGTCCGGGGGCCGACTGCTTTGTTTTATCCGCTTACAGCGTTCCTCAAGTTCGATCAAGCTTTGTGGGACAGCGCGCCACGGGCTTCCATCACAACGTTCGTACATGCGCGGTTCGAGCATCGCTCGGAGGCTATGCCGATGGCGGACCCGTTAGCGGCTTCAATGGCGCTTGCGGCAGTGCGTTGATCTGCACGTTTCCGCGACGTCCGGGAAAACTGTGCCGCGTATTTGCCGTGATCAAGGTTGTTCGCCACTCGTGCGTTTGATGCGCACTTCTCGCACCTCTCGCGGATGTCGGGTCCCCCGGTGCATCGGGCAGGCGCGGTTCGTGCCGGTCGCATCTCCTGCCGGTACGGCGGGCGGCAGGAGATGCGACCACAGGCTTCGTCGTCCGAGTCAGAAAACGATCTCAGCCAGGCGCTTGACTTCATCGATGTCGTCCGTCGCGGTGTTGAAGGCGATCTCGTCGATGCCGAGGTCGGCGAACGCGGAGATCGCTTCCTTCACCTTCGCCGGCGAGTCGCACACGGCTCCGGAGGCGAGCTTGGCGAAATCGCCTCCACCGGCGCTGTGGTCGCTGTAATAGTCGTGCACGTTCGCCTTGCCCGCCTCGCCGTCGCCGAGGGCGTAATACGCGAGGGCGACCAGCCGCGGCGAACCTTCGCGCCCGGCCTCCTGCCAAGCGTTCCTCGCCGCGTCGAACATCGGGCCGGCCATCGACGCCGGGATCGACCCGCCGATGTAGCCCTCGCCCCAGCGCGCCATCCGGTTCAGCGCGGCCGGCGCGAACCCGCCGAAAAGCATGGGGATCTGCCGAGTTCCCGGCGGAACGGCCGGATTCGGGCCGCCGCCGACCGGCTCGCCGCGCCAGACTTCGCGGTAGATCTCCAGGTCATGGTCGAACCGGGCGCCACGGCCCTTGGGCCCGTACCCCTCGGCGACGAAGTCGTCCAGGCGCTGGCCGACGCCGAGACCGACCGTCAACCGGCCGCCGGACACCGCGTCGATCCCGGCGAGCTCCTTGGCCAGCAGCGGGGCCGGCCAGGTGGTGGCCAGTAGCACGCCGGGAATCAGCTCGATCCGGCTGGTCACGGCGGCGGCCGCGGCAAGGGCGACAGTGTCTGAAAGTCCGGGGTAAGCATGGCGACCGACCGTGGTCAACATGGCGAAGCCCGACTCTTCGGCGAGCTTCGCCCAGGCCGGAACGATGTCCGGACGCATGTTCCGAACCTGGTTCGGAAGTCCTGTCCCGATCTTCATCGTGTCATACTCCTTGCATTGAACCGCATTGCTCGAGGTGGCCGCCCGCGAGACCTGGGCGGCCTGTCGAGGGTAACCGTCGGCGCCCTATCAGGGTGCGATCTCGCCCCGGACGGCGCGCGCGTCGCGCGCTCGAACTTCCCACGCCTCCTATCCGCCCAGCTTTCCCAACTCCCCTACGGCCCAGAGAGCCGCGTGGTCGTGGCCGTTCGGCGCGGCTGGCCGGCGTACGTTCGTCGCGCGAGCGGCCGGGGTTCGAATTCTGGATCTGCCGCCAGTAGGAAATGACGAGCCGGTGAACTGTGGAGACGCGGTCACGGGCTGGCTCGTTAGAGAGTGCCGGAGTCGAAGCTGCTTGTTTCGTAGGCGCAGTCTGTGTAGGTGTCGCCGGGGGCGTATTGCTCGGTGAACGCGTTGGGGGTCATGCCGGAGTCGTTGGTGGTCAGGTGGAGGAAGTAAGTGGTGCCGGGCGGGAGGCTGATGGTGGCTTGGGGGTAGTCGGTGCTGCTGTTGGTGCAGGAGTACTGCTGGCCCTCCTGGTCGCTGGGGTACGTGGTGCAGGTGCCGCAGGCGCCGATGGAGACGCTGCCGGTGGCGGGGCCGGTGTAGAGGATCTGGATCGGGTCGGGGCTGTCGTTCAGGATCGTGACGGTGACGCTGCCGCCGGAGGCCGAGGTGGGCAGGGTTTTGCCTGCGGCCGAGTCCTGTTGTGCGATCTGCGCGGCGATGCTGAATTTCTGGGCTAGTGCCTGGTTCGGGTCGTGGGGGTACGTGCTGACGAAATTGGTCATTGTGGATTGGGCGTCGGTGAAGTTGCCGCTTTTGTATTGGGACACGCCGCAGGCGTAGGTGCCTGATTCGATATCTTGGCTGGCAGTGGCGGTGTCCTTATGTAAGCTCTCGACTACGGTTGTCCCGTTGTCGGGGAGTGTGGAGGCTTGGGTGCTGAGCGTGTGCAGGCGGGTGGTTGCCGTGCAGGGATCTGGGCCGGTGATGGCGGCGGACGCGGTGGTGATGGCGGAGGCGACAGCGGGTTCGACCTTGGCGGCTTGGGAGGATGCGGGGAAGGTCGTGAGCAGTTGGCTGAGGTCGGTGGTTGCTGTGGTGCTTCCGGAGGCGCCCAGTCCTGCCACGCCGCATTGGTAGAGCGACGTGGCTAGGCGGTCGTCGGGCCAGGTGGCCAGGGGGCCGAGGTCGCGGGCGCCGATGGTGCGGGGGAGAGTGCGCAGGTAGGTGAGCGGCACGATCGCCTGGCAGTAGTCGCGGTGCGCGTACGGGGCCGCGATGGTCTGGTAGAACGCGGCGAGGCGGTCGGGTACGAGCTTGCCGGCGCGCGAATCGCGGTCGTTGTCGAGCAGATCGCGGTAGTTCGCGAGGGCCGCGCGGTAGTGCGGTTCGGCGGTGGCGAACGGCTTGCCCTTGGTGGCGGCGACGATGTGATCCGCTTGGTCGAGGCGGCCGAGCAGCATCCGCTGGACGGCCTCCGCGTGCGCCTGGTCGTAGAGCACGATGCCGCCTCCGGGCACAACGAGCAGCACCAGGGCGAGTATGGCGGCTACGGGCGAGCGTCGTGGCCAGGTCATCAGCGGGAGAGGGAGAGGGAAAGGGAGTGGGAACGGGGTGCGTAGGCCGCAGACAGTGCCGTGTACGGCGGCTAGCCCGAGGAAGATCAGGTATGGGACGAGTACGTCGGCGGGGACACCGTTCGGGTCGGCGGGTAGGGCGACTAGCAGCAGGATTCCGGTCGCGATCCAGGACATTGTCGCCGCTAGCCAGCGGCGTAGCAGTGCGTATCCGAGCCCCAGGCCGCTGAGATTCAGTAGCGCAATGGCCGCGGCGCGCCAATAGTCCTTGGCAGGTGACTCGTCCGCGGCAGGCGAGTAGCTCGCGGGAGGCGAGTCGTCTGCCGAACGCCAATGATCTGCGTCACGCCTATTCGCCGGTTGCGAAGGATCCATGTCGCGCCGCCGACCCCGCAAACGCCAATGACCCACCAGACGCCATTGGCCTGCGTCACGCCAACGACCCGCGTCACGCCGACGGTTCGCCGGTTGCGAAGGATCCGTGCCGTCTCGCTGATCCTCGGTCATGAATGGGACTCCCGTGCGATCGTCGGTTCGTGATGCGGTGCGAACTGACGAACAGCACAGTGCATGGCGCTGGGACCGGTCCCGCGCTGCCGAGGTAGAGGGGAGGAAGGGGCTGGCCTCAGTCCGCGGACGCCTCGAGGGCGGCGAGGTCGGAGGGGACGAGCGAGGTCGATGTGAGTAGTGCGCGCAGCAGGTTGTCGTTGAGGGCGTTGCCGACCGGTCGGCCGACCTCGTCCTCGGTCAGGCCGGACACGCCGTCGCGGGAGATCCGTCCGCGCACGTCCTCCACCAGGTGTCTGAGCTGTGCCTCGGTCCACCCGGCGGCGGGCTCCAGTTCGACGAGTTGCCCGAGCGTGTCCTTCCAGGTCAGCGGCTGCGGGTGCGGCTCGTGGCGCAGGTAGCGTTGGCCGAGCACGGTCAGGGCCAGCCGTTCCCGGCCGCTGAGGTACCAGGGGCGCGGCGGGCGGGTGTCGTCGTCCGGCCGGGGGAACGGGGACCGCTGTTCGTCCCCGACGACGAATACCTCCAGCAGGTGCTCGCGTCCGGGCGTGCCGCAGACGTACATCTGGGTGAAGCCGTCGTCGAGAGGAACAGCGTCCTCGCCCGCGAACAGCATGCGCGAGCCGGGCAGGCGCATCGGGGTCTGCCCGAGATTCGTGACCCACCACCGGCCCCGACGCCGCGTCAGCAGGCCCTGCTCGCGGCTGACCTGCGTGTCGTCGACGCCCACGCACACGTGCGCCTGCTCGTCGCTGCGGCCGAACCGGACCGCCTTGCCCTCCCCGGGACGGAAGACGCCGCGTCCGGCGATGCTGCGTACGACGATGGTTCCCGGCTCGTGGGCCTGGATGTCGGAGTCGATCCCGTGAGCTGTCATCGTCACTCCGTCAGCGCTGTGGACGCGGCG
This sequence comes from Actinospica sp., assembly GCF_035552695.1. Taxonomy (NCBI): domain Bacteria; kingdom Bacillati; phylum Actinomycetota; class Actinomycetes; order Catenulisporales; family Actinospicaceae; genus Actinospica; species Actinospica sp. Next base: position 16,884 of record NZ_DASZKT010000096.1, on the reverse strand, counting down.
GCCGCGAGGGTCGTCGCTTGTCGGCAGAGCGCGCTGTTCGCCTTGTCGCTGTAGCCCTGGCTGCCGTCGACGACGAGGTACAGCAGTTCTTCCGTGGGGCCCGTCGCGCCCGAGAAGCTGCGGTATACGACCTGAGCGAGGCAATTGCTCGTGTCGTTGCTGTCGCCTCCGGGCTGCACGTACGCCTGTCGGCCGCCGAGCTGCATCAGGGTGCCGTCAGAGCCGCCGAGCGGGTCGTTCTGGTCGAAGCGTAAGAACACTGACGTGCCGCTGCTCGTGCTCGCCCACTGGCAGGAGAAGTCGCCGAAACCGGCCTGGTGGTCCGCGGCATTCGCTCCGGGGACCGCGGACAGCGCGGACGCGTTGAGCAGGCGGCAAGCGTCGGCGTGGACGAGGGACGCGCTGGCCGCGGCCCGGCGGCGCAAGGGCCCATGGTCGAGTGCGGTGACGGCGGACGACGTGGCGGTGTCGGCGATCGCGCACAGGTTGACGCTGGCCGCACCGGACTGGCTGATGTCGGTGGTGGCGCTGACCACGACGCCGTAGCCGCCGGTCAGGTAGAGGAATCGGTCGCATTCGCCCGACTGACCGGCCGGGCGCGCGACGTTGACCACGCCCGGCGATGATCGGTCCTTCGTCGACGATGACGGCGACGACGATGACGACGACGATGTCGATGAAGACGGCGACGATGCCGACGAGGATGTCGGTGTCGATGCCGACGACAATGCCGACTGCGACGAAGACGGCGACGAGGATGTCGATGCCGATGGCGCCGGAGCGCCCGCCATCGCGGCGGGGGACTGGAACTGGGCCTCTACGTCGATCTGCGGTCCGGTCGCGGTCTGTACGAGTACATCGCAGCGGTCGAACGCGCCGTAGTTCGCATCGGTCTGCGCTTGCCCGTACCGATCGAGCCCGCTCGCGTCGGTGAGCGCGCACGGATCCGCGGTACGCGGGTCGCCGATCGACGTCGGCGCGGCAGAGGCGGCCGGAGTGGCGACGACGCTGCCGACGCCGGCGGTGGTGTGTGCGGGATTCCGGCCGATGTTGAGCGCAAGGATTGTGCCCGCGAGAGCCACCGCGGCCGCGATCACCGAGGCCGTGACGACGCGCCGATTCCGGACGGCCGTCCGCCGCCACGCGTATAAGACGTCGGCTATCCGTACCGGCCACGGCTCACGCGGCAGCGGCTCACGGGTCAGCGGGTTCGGTGCCGACACGTCCGCGAGCGCCTCGAACGCACGGCACGTCAGCGGCGCCGAGGGGCGACGCCCCGGGTTGCGGGCCAGCAACCGCAGCACCACGACGGCCAGCGGCTGCGGGCCGCGGAACGGGCGCAGCGGTTCGCCGTCCATGCCGTACGCCTGGGCGCGGCGCACCAGGTCCCAGCCATCGCCCTCGCCGTACGGGGAAACGTGTTCGACCGCCGCGAACAGTGTCGCGCCGAGACCGAACATGTCCGACGCCGGAGTGATCTTGGCCCCGTTCGCCACCTCGGGCGCGACGTAGCCCGGCGTACCGCGCAGCGTCCCGGCGACGGTCATCGTGGAGTTCGCGTCGAGGCGACGAGCGATGCCGAAGTCGGTGAGTTTGGCGGTGCCGTTCTCGTCAATCAGTACGTTGCCAGGCTTGACGTCGCCGTGCACGATGTCCTTCTCGTGCACGGCGCGGAGCGCGTCGGCGAGCTGCGCGCCGATCTCGGCCACGCGCTGCGGTGGCAGGAATCCGCCATCCGCCTCGGGCGTGTCGAGGAGGTCGCGCAGGTTCCGGCCGGGCACGTACTCCATGGTCAGGCACGGGGCGCCGTCGTGGTCGAAGATGTCGTGGACCTTGACGATGTGCGGATTGTCCAGCTGGGCCATGGCCTTCGCCTCGTGGCGCAACTGCTGCCTCGGCACTTCCCCGTCGCGCCAGTCTCCCCACTGACGCAGACTCTTGATGGCGACGTCCCTGCTCAGCTCCAGGTCGGCGGCGCGCCACACCTCGCCCATGCCGCCGGCACCGATCCGTTCGAGCAGGCGGTACCGCCCGTCGAGGATCTGACCACGCTCCATGCGAAAACCCACCGTGCCCCAAAGTCGCCCCATGCGAGGTGAGACTCACCCTACTGAGGGACCGCACGTGATGTCCCGTATGGCGGCCGGAATCACTCGTTCGGGACTGGTCCCGAACGAGTCTGCTTCGATGCGCGGCATGAGACGACCCAAATTGATCGCGCTCGCGCTTTGCGGCGCGGTCCCGCTCGTGCTCGCCGGATGCGGCTCTGGGACGGCGACCACCGTTGCGCCCGGCACGACCAGTAGACCCAGCACGCCGATCAGCACCGACACGGCGGCCTGCGCGGCCGGGCGGTGCGAGGTGCGCGTGTCACCGCCCGAGACGATCTCGTTCAAGCCAGGGCTCGACCTGACGAACCTCCGCGTCACCTCGATCAAGAGCGGCGTGGTCACGCTCGTCACGACGTCCACGTACAACGGCGGCGACGCGGGCGTGTCCTCGAATGCGAACGTCTGCTCGTCGAACGGGACCAACGCGATCACGACCAACGACATGGAAGTCGGCTGCACCATTACGAACAACGGGCTGAGCATGAGAGTGGTGTCCGTCGATGGCGAAAGCGCCGTCCTGCGGCTGGAGCCGACGTCGTGAGCCGCGGCGAGGAGCGTTACCACTCCGAGTACCGCGCCACGCCTGCGCGGCTGTGGTATCCCACGGTTTCCTACACGATCGCGTCCGCGGGGCTGGTGCTGCGGATGGCCACGGGCGGCGTGTCCGCGGCGGTTACGGTCCCGGTCGCCTTGCTGTTCGCGGCGTTGCTCGTGTGGATGTTCACGGCACTTCGCGGGACCGCGACGGTCGTCGACGAGCGCGGCGTGACGATCCGCCGACCCCGGCTGTACGGCGGGGACATCGTGGTCGCCTGGACAGACGTTCAGGGCATTGAGACCGAGGTGAACCGAGCGGCCGGGATGCGCGGCGCGCCGCGACTGGTCGTCGTGATCTATGCCGCAGGCGGTCGGCGACGCCTCCTGCCATATCTGCACGACCGCGACGGACTCGATGTTGCACAGGAGGTGGCGACGCTTCGCGGGCTATGGACTCTGGGACGCGGTGAGAACTGGGTGCCGAGCGGCAACGGCGCTGACGGCCTGCGGTAATGGCGGTACGCTGGATGAATACGTGGGGCAGACGCGGGTGGAGCGTCGTGGCCCGGGGGTGAGCAGGAGGGGAACGTCGGTGTCCGATCAATGGGGACAGCCGCAGGGTCCTTACGGTGGCGGCACGCCACAGGGTCCTTATGGCGGCGGCACACCACAGGAGCCTTATAGCCAGCCGCAGGGTCCTTACAGTCAGCCACAAGGTCCTTACGGCCAGCCGCAACAGCCGCAGCAGCCGTACCAGCCGCAACAGCCGCAACAGCCGCAGCAGCCGTACGGCCAGCCGGTGCAGCAGCCGCAGGGGCCGTATGGGCAGGCGCCGCAGCCGGGGCCCTACGGACCTCCCCAGCCGCAGAATCCTTATGGGCTGCCGCCGACGCAGCCGGTGCAGCAGCCGCCGTTCCCGCCGCAGAATCCCTACGACCCCTACGGCCAGCAGCAGCCGGGGTACGGGTTCCCGCAGCAGGGCGGTCCGGTGCCGTCCGCTGCGAAGAAGAATCAGAACATGATCATCAGCGGCGCGGTGGTCGGTGTGCTGATCGTCGCGGCGGTCATCTTCTTCGTCATGAAGGGCTCCGGCTCGAACTCCGGATCCGGCGGCGGCGGGACGTCGACGAACGCCGGAGCGCAGACGCAGACGCAGTCCTGTGCGGCGTGGAAGTCCGAGCAGGTCACCATGAACAACCAGAATCCGAACACCGAGTCCGACATGGTCTCGGTGCTCGCGCAGGACGTGCCGGTGATGGAGACGATCTCGAAGAACGCGTCGGCGGGGACGTTCAAGACGGATATGTCGAAGGTGACCTCGGATTTCAGCGCGCTTGAGACCTACCTTCAGGCGAATCCGAACATCGACACGTCGACGAGCACGCCGCCCGCGCAGTTCGTCACGATCGACGAGGCGATCAACACGGACACCTCGTCGCTGGACTCGCTCTGCGGGCTGCCGAACCCGGCGGCTTCGGGCAACGGCTCGGGCATCTGAAAGCCTCGACGGTATAAGCAGGGATAAGCATGGATAAGCAGAAGAGAAACGGACTATGCCACCACACGCATCCCGTGGCGGCGTTCGTGCTCTGAGACCAGCGCCTCCAGCCGCAGCCGGGTGTCCGTCTCCGCCAGCGGCGTGTGCATCACGATCGTGAGGTCCGGCCACTCCGGCACGCGCAGCTGGGTCGACTCGAAGTACAGCTCGCCCGCCTGCGAGTGCGTGTAGACCTTCAGGTTCGTGCCCGCAGCCTGGACCTCGTGCAGGTTCCAGACCTCCGCGAAGCGCTCGCTCGACGCCAGCAGCCGGTCCACGATCTGCGCGAAGCCGGGGTCGCCGGGGTGGTTGGTCATCTCGGCGCGGTACTGGGCGACCACGCGGCGGGTGATCTCCTCGGTGTCGGGATACGCCGTGTACTGCCGGTTTTCGAAGAAGTCCACCAGGCAGTTCATGCCGACCATGTCGAAGCCGAAGACGAGCTGCGCCGAGGTGTTCATCGCGGTGATGTTCCAGTACCGGTCCACGATGTGGCCGGGGTTGGGCAGCCACGCGTCGATCATCCGCTTGAGCGCCAGGTTGCATTCCTCGCGGCCCAGAAACGGGCTGGTCCGCAACGGCGGCGGGGTCAGGCCGGCGAGCGCGTAGAGGTGCTGGCGCTCCGGCTCGCTCAGCTTGAGCACGCGGCCGATGGCATCGAGCACCTGGCCGGAGACCGTGATGTCGCGGCCCTGCTCCAGCCACTGGTACCAGGACACGCCGACGCCCGCGAGCACGGCGACCTCCTCGCGGCGCAGGCCCGGTGTGCGCCGCCGTCCCGCGCCGAGCGGCATTCCCGCGGCCTCCGGCGAGATCTGGGCACGGCGGCTGGTCAGGAAGTCGCGCAACTCGGCCCTGCGGCGCGATTCGCGGCCGTCGAGCGCGTTCACGGTCGTCGTCATGTCCCGCAGAGTCCTTCCCCCGAAGCCTGGTGGTACAGACACCACCATAAGCGCACTCTCGGGACCGGGCATTCCCCGGCGGCAGGCTGGAGGCATGACCGAAATCCTCGACAGCGCGCCGACGACGAGCGAGACCGTCGCCGCGAACACACCGACGACCGGCGCGAGCCCACGCCTGGACAACCGCGCCAAGCTGGTCCTGCTCGTGCTGTGCGCCGCGAACTTCCTGGTCGGCATCGACTTCTCCATCCTCAACATCGCCCTCCCGGCCATCGGCACCAACCTGCACATCGGCGAGGCCAACCTGCAGTGGGTGGCCACCGCGTTCGCGCTGCCCTCGGGCGGCCTGCTGCTCCTGTTCGGCCGCACCGGCGACATGATCGGGCGACGCCGCGTGTTCCTGGCCGGCGTCACCCTGTTCACCGCCGCCTCGGTGCTGACGATGCTCGCGTGGGATCCCGCCTCGCTGCTGATCGGGCGGGCGCTGCAGGGCTTCGGCGCGGCGGGCGTCGTGCCGACCGGCATGGCACTGCTGACCACGTCCTTCGCCGAGGGCCGCGCTCGTGACCGCGCGCTGGGCATCGCGGGCTCGGTGATGGCCACCGGCTTCACCATCGGCACGCTGCTCGGCGGCGTGCTCACCGACATGCTCAACTGGCGCTTCACCATGGTGCTGCCGATCGCGCTGGGCATCTTCGTGCTGATCGCCACGCCGCTGCTGGTCTCCGAGAGCCGCAACGAGCACCACACCCGGCTCGACCTGCCGGGCGCGGCGACCGTCACCGGCGGGCTGCTGGCGGTGATCTACGCCCTGACCACGGCGGCGCAGGACGGCTGGGGACGGGCCAACGTCCTCGGCACCCTGATCGCCGGCGTGCTGCTGCTCGCCGCGTTCGTCGCGATCGAGGCCCGCAGCTCGCACCCGCTCGTCTCACTCAAGGTGCTGCGTCGTCGCACGGTGGCGCTGGGCAACATCGGCGGACTGCTCGCCTTCGCCACCGGTAGCGCGATCGTGTTCATCGGCATGCTGTTCCTGCAGCAGATCAATGGGCTCAGCCCGCTGCGCGCGGGGCTGGTGTTCGGCTGGCTCGGCGTGGTCGCCGCGATCTCCGGAACCGTGGCGCCGCGGGTGATCGGGCGCTACGGCTCCCGCTCGGTGCTGGTGGCCGGCCTGCTCGCGCAGGGCGTCGGCTCGGTGCTGATCGCGACCATGACGCGCGGCGACAGCGTGCTGATTCTGGCGCTCGCCGGCGTCATCTGGGTCTACGGCAACCTGCACGCGATCGTCGCCTTCAACGTGACCGCGACCTCGGGTCTTTCCAACGAGGAGCAGGGGCTGGCCACCGGTCTGGCGACGACGACGCAGCAGGTCGCGCTGACCGTCGGCATCCCGATCCTGAGCGCGATCGCCTCGACCCGGCAGAACAGCCTGCTGCATGCCGGACGCTCGGCACAGGACGCGCTCATCGGCGGCTTCCACCTGGCCATGTGGGCGGACGCGGCGATCCTGCTGGTCGGCACGGGACTCGTCGCGGCCGGCCTGCTGCGCCGCGAGCGCGCCTGAGCGAAGGGAACCGACACGCAACGAGGCGAGATTCGGTCAAAGAGCTCGTAGTCTAATTCGAAGTCTGGTTCGCCCCGTCGGCCATCAGGTCGGCGGGGCGATTCAGCAGACGCCACAGCCGGCCGCACGCGATGGTTCCGACGACCCAGACCACGTAGACGATCGGCGTCCACGCCCCGCCGGACCGGGTGACGTCGCCCTGGTCGATGGTGAAGGTGAGCGGGCTTTGCAGATAGCTGACACCGCTCCACGTGTAGGTGCCGAGGGCTGCCGGGTGCGCCGCGGCCAGACCCTGCGCGTAGGCGGAGGAGACCTCGTTGAGCCCGAAACTCAAGATCAGCGGTACGAACGCGGCGAAGTAGGCCGCGGCGATCCAGGAGTGGCGCGGCCGGTCGCCGAGCTCCGCGCCGAGGTACTCGCGGGCGAGGGTGTGGCTGCCGCCGATGCGGCGCAGCGCCTCGCCGGCACCGTGGTCGCGGGCGGCCTCGAGCAGGTTGGCGCGCACTTCGCGGCGCTTGGCGACGCGTGAGCCGCGGGGGAGGTCGTACAGGCGCTGATCGAGCGCCCAGACGAGGCCTTCGATGCGGATCCGATCGAGCGCGGTGAGCTTTCGCGGCATGTCAGGAGCCTTTCTCCGCGGGGGCGGGAAGCGGTCGGGCGAGGACGGCCTCGACGGTGGCGACGTGCCGCGACCAGTTGTCGCTCGCGGCGCCGAGCGCGGCACGTCCGGCCGGGGTGAGCCGGTAGTACTTGCGCGCCGGACCGCTCGGCGAGGGCACGAGCCGGGTGGCCAGCCGTCCCTCCCGCTCCAGGCGCGTGAGCGCGGGATAGACCGTGCCTTCGAGGACGTCGGCGAAACCCGCGGCCTGCAGCCGCTGCGCCACCTCGTAGCCGTACGACTCCTGTTCGGCCAGCAGGTGGAGCAGCACCATCGACAGCACGCCCTTGAGCAGTTGAGGGTCATGGCTTGATGTCACGGCTACTAGAGTGCACCTACTACTAGGCATAGTCAACTAGCCGGTTCCCGCCGCGATCCGCCTTCCGCTGCTACTTGCGAACTATTTGCAAGTGCGGGAAGAATGCACCGTGAGCCCAGCCGCCCCGAAGCCGGAAGCAGGACCCGCCGTGACCCTGTCGAGCCCCGTCGCCGTCTCCCAGCACGGTCGGCTCGCCCGCATCCGGGCCATGCTCACCCCGGCCGAGTGGCGGCGCATGCTGCTGATGTTCGGCTTCATCGCACTGCTGCACGTCGGCGGCTTCGGCATCTTCGTCCTGCTCGTCGTGCCGCAGCACTACAAGGGGCTCGGCATCGGCGTCGCGATCCTGGCCTACACGCTCGGCATGCGGCACGCCTTCGACGCCGACCACATCTCCGCGATCGACAACACCACGCGCAAGCTGATGCACGACGGACAGCGTCCGCTCAGCGTCGGCTTCTTCTTCTCGCTCGGCCACTCCACGATCGTCGTCGCGATCGGCGCCGGGATCGTGATCGCCGAGAAGTCCGTGTTCCGCGCCGTCTCCAATCCGCACTCGACGCTGGAACAGTTCGGCGGGGTCTTCGGCACGAGCGTCTCCGCGAGCTTCCTTTTCCTGATCGCGGCGCTGAACCTGGTGATCCTTGCCGGGATCGTGAAGGTCTGGCGCTCGATGCGGCGCGGCGAGTTCGACGAGGCCGCGCTCGAGGAGCAGCTGCAGAACCGCGGGCTGATGAGCCGCTTCTTCGGCCGCTGGATGCGCGCGATCCGCAAGCCCTGGCAGATCTACCCGGTCGGCGTCGTGTTCGGCCTCGGCTTCGACACCGCCACCGAGGTCGCGCTGCTGGCCACGACCGCGCTGTTGGCCAGTCAGCACGTGCCCTGGTACGCGATCGTGGCGCTGCCGATGCTGTTCACCGCCGGGATGACGCTGCTGGACACGATCGACGGCTGCTTCATGAACCTGGCCTACGGCTGGGCCTTCCTCAACCCGGTGCGCAAGGTCTACTACAACCTCATGATCACCGGGCTGTCGATCGGCATCTGCGTGTTCATCGGCGGCATCGAGGTGCTCGGACTGCTCGCCAGCGAGCTGCACCTGTCCGGCGGGTTCTGGGACGCCATGTCCGCCTTCGACATCAACAAAGCCGGGTTCTTCATCGTCGGGCTCTTCGTGCTCACCTGGCTTGCCGCGATGGCGATCTGGCGCTTCGGCCGGATCGAGGAGAAGTGGACGGCGGGGGTCGGCGGCGTCGGCGAGCGTTGACGGGACACGTTGCCGGGACGCTCAGTATTCGTAAAGAATCGGCTCGTAACCTGTCAGGAATCCGCAACCGTACCGGTGGACCGGGCGTCTCAAAAGCGATCGCGTTCCGCGGGCGAGCGGCGTGGTCGTCCATGTTCCTCGATACAAGGGGGTCGCGATCCCATGTCCATGATGGGCGAGTCCATAGCCCCGGCCTCGGCCGGCGAGCGTCCGCTGGTGCCCTATGACGGCATCCAGATATCCGACCAGCAGCGGGCGGACTTCGACCGCGACGGCTACTTCATCATCCGGGACGCGATTCCGCCGGTGCTGATGGAGCGGCTCATCGAGGCGCAGGACCGGGTGTACGCGCAGCAGAAGGCCGAGGGGCTGCTGCACCCGAAGGACCAGAGCATGCACCTGATGGGCTTCCTGCACCGGGACAAGGTCTTCCTGGAGCTGCTCGAGCTGCCCACGGTCTTCCCGATGGTCTGGGGCATCCTGGGCTGGAACATCCACGCGTACCACCACCACATCGACATCCACCCGGGCGTGCCCGCGGAGACCCGCAAGACCTGGCGCTGGCACCAGGACGGCGGCCGGCAGAACCTGGAGATCGAGACAGAGCCGGTCCGCCCGCTGCTGTCCGTCCGCACCGCCTTCTACCTCTCCGACCTCTCGGAGCCCGGCCGCGGCAACTTCATGACGATCCCCGGCTCGCACAAGACCAGCCGGCTGGCCCGGCCCGAGGACCTGAGCCTCGACTTCGAGCAGCCCGAGGGCGCCGTCGAGGTCTGCGCCGACAAGGGCGACGTCGTGCTCTTCGACCGCCGCCTCTACCACGGCCGCTCGGACAACTACTCCGACATCGACCGGCGCTGCCTGTTCATCGGCTGGACCTACCGGTGGATCGCCCCGCACGAGGACCGCGTCATCACCCCGGAGCACGAGTGGTGGAACGAGCTGACCCCGATCCAGCAGCAGCTGCTCGGGGCCGGCAAGGACGCGCTGTCCTTCTGGGGCATCGGCGACCAGTACCCGCTGCGCGAGTACCTGCGTGAGCGCGGCCTGATCGACCCGAAGGTCAACAACAACCGGTGAGGTCGCATGGTTGGAGCGACCGAGGAATGGGGGCCGAATCAGGGAGCGGGTCGAGGGCCGAGTCTGGCAAGGCCGAGGAGGAAGGCGCCCTGGGTTTGGGCGCCGACCGTTCGCGGACCGGGCTCGAAGAGCCACGAGAACGCCGCCGGGCGAGAGCCATCGGCCCGCGAGCCCGGCCCCCATTCCTCGGTCGCTCTAAGCAGGGGCGGGTCGGCGCATCAGTGCTCCGATACGCCCTTGTGCGCGCCGCCGCGGCCCGTCCAGGGTGTTGAGGGATAGCTTCCCGATCTTCCGCGAGGCGGTGCGTCCATGTCCCTTCTGCCCGACGCTGCGATCGAGACCGACATTGCGGTGGTGGGCGGCGGGGCGGCCGGCTGCGTGCTGGCCGCGCGGCTCTCCGAGCGGCCCGGGCAGCGGGTGCTGCTGATCGAGGCCGGGCCCGACTACCCGGATCCCGAGACGGTGCCTGAGGAACTGCGCTCCGGCTGGCGTTCGGCGGGTACCCACGACTGGGGCTACGCGGACGAGGCGACCGGCGGCGTCGTGGCCCGCGCGCGGCTCGTCGGCGGGTGCAGCGCCACGAACGGGACGATCGCGCTGCGCGGCGCCCCCGCGGACTACGACGGCTGGGCCCGGCTCGGCAATCCGGGCTGGTCCTTCGCCGACGTGCTGCCGGACTTCCGCAGGCTGGAGACGGACCTCGACTTCGCCGACGACTGGCACGGCCGGCACGGGCCGGTGCCGATCCGCCGCTACGAGCCCAAGGAGCTCACGCCGGTCAACGAGGCGGCCTTCGAGGCCCTGATCGAGGCCGGGTTCCCCGAGGTGGCCGACCACAACCGGCCCGGCGCGGTCGGCGTCGGCGCGGCCCCGGTGAACACCGTCGGAGGGGTGCGGATGAGCGCGGCGGCGACGTACCTCGGCGCGGCGCGCGGCCGCGAGAATCTCAGCATCCTGCCGGACGCGATCGTCGACAGGGTCCTGATCGAGCAGGGCCGGGCGGTCGGCGTGAAGCTGGCGGACGGACGCGTGGTGCGCGCGGACCGCGTCGTGCTGGCGGCCGGCACGTACGGCTCGCCCGCGATCCTGCTGCGCTCAGGCGTGGGCCCGGCGCGGGATCTCGCGGCGCTCGGCCTGCCCTGCCGCGCGCAGCTGCCCGGAGTGGGCGCGAACCTGCAGGAGCACCCGGGCATCTCGGTGATCTGGCCCGCGGCCACGGAGTTCCCGGAAGGCCCGCGCTTCCAGATCGTGGCCACCCGCGCGGACTCCGACGGCACCGACGACGCGCCCTGGCTCCAGCACGTGCCCGCCGCCACGCCGAACCTGTTCTGGGTCTCGGCGACGGTGATGCGTCCGCGTTCCCGCGGCCGGCTGCGGCTCGGCTCGCCGGACCCGACGGCAGCGCCCAGGATCCGGCTCAACCTGCTGCAGGATCCCGCCGACCTCGCGGCGATGATCCGCGGCGTGCGCTCCGCGCGGCAGGTCGGCGCGATCAGCCCGCTGCGCGAGCTCGCGGGCGGCCCGGAGCAGTGGCTCGGCGCCGGAATGGACGAGGGCTCCGAGCTCGTGGACGCGATACGCCGCTCGGTCTGGACCTACCACCACGCGTGCGGAACCTGCGCGATGGGCCCGGACCCGGAGCAGGGCGCCGTGGTGAACGCGCGCGGCGAGGTGTACGGCGTGCCAGGACTCTGGGTCGCGGACGCGTCGATCATGCCGGTGATTCCCAGCGGAAACACGCATCTGCCGACCCTGATGCTCGCCGAACACCTCGCCCCGACGATCGCCGAAGGCTGAGGCTGAGAGCTGGCCCGAGAGCCGGGCCCGCCGGCTCAGCTCAGCGGATCTGGCAGGTAGTCGCTGCCCGGCAGGGCCTTGACGAAGCCGAGGTAATCCAGCGACTCCTCGCCGATCGCGGTGTATCCGGCCGCGCGCAATACCTTCCGCAGCACGTGCTGCCCCGGTTCGGCGACCGCGTACAGCCGGTCGTATCCGGAGCGTTCGGCGAGGAACTCCAGCCGGCCGATCACTTTGCGGGCCAGGCCGTGGCGGCGCAGTTCGGGGCGCGTCCACAGCTGCGCGAGTTCGGCGGTGGTCGAGTCGTAGCGCCGGTAGGCGCCGCCGGCGGCCGGCGAGCCGTCCGGCTGTCTCAGTCCTACCCACGCGCCGCCGAGCCAGGTCTCGTACTCGCGCGGATCGGACTCCAGGTACTTCGCGGCGGCGGCTCCGCCCCTGGCCGACTCCTCGGCCAGGAAGGAAGCGGCCAGTTCCACCGCGAGCGCGTCGCCCGCCTCCAGGTGGAAGACGTCGGCGGACGCTATCAGGGCAGCGGCGGGCACGGTCATCGTGCTCATGGGTCATTCACCTCTGAAAATGAAGGGTTCTGCGATCGTGGGCTGTCAGAGGTGGCAGCAACACGATGAGGACCACACCCGGCCGTAGTCGATATGGTCGCGCGTGACCAGCGCTACGTCCCCTTCGCGGCGAATGGTCATGGTCAATTGGTATCAGGGTTCGCCGTGTTAGGCAATCGTTACGCGGCGTTGACCATGAAGCCCGCGGCGTACTCCAGATACGCCCACAGCTCCGCGCGATCCGGCTCGCTCAAGCCCGCGCCGTCGACCGCGGCGCGCATGTGCTCGAGCCACAGATCCCGCGCGGCGGCGTCGATGTGGAAGCCGGCGTGCCGCATCCGCAGCCTCGGGTGGCCGCGCCGCTGCGAGTACGTCGTCGGGCCCCCCCAGTACTGGATCAGGAACATCGTGAGACGCTCCTCGGCCGGGCCGAGGTCCTGCTCCGGATACAGCGCGCGCAGCTCGGGATCCTCGGCGACGCCCTCGTAGAAGGCGTGCACGATCCGCCGGAACGGCTCCTCGCCGATCCGCTCGTACAGCGACTTGTCCGCCTCGTCCGACTTCGAGATCGAGACCACTCGCGTCCTTTCGCTCCACCCGCCGTCAGTACCATTGTCGCACTCGGACTCACCCGGCCGGGCCCCGGTCAGCGCAGCCAGCCGCGTTCGTGCGCCTGCCAGCCGAGTTGCAGCCGGGTGCTCACCTCGGCGAGCTCCATCATGTGCGCGACCCGCCGCTGCACGGTCCGCAGTCCGAGGCCGAGCTGCTTGGCGATCGCCGCGTCCGTCGCGCCGACCAGAAGCAAGGACAGGATCCGCAGGTCCAGCGGGGTGGGCAGCGCCTGGCGCGGGCCGTCCGCGGCCACCGCCTCGTCGCCGTTCTTGCGCACCGGCAGCGCGCGCTGCCAGATCGTCTCGAACAGCCCAAGCATCGCGTTCACCAGGCCGGGTGCCCGGGAGATGAGTGCCATCGGGCCATCGGCGGCCGAGCGGTCGAGGCCGGGCAGGCTCAGCGGCAGCATCACGGTGTTCCGGTCCGCGATGACCATCTTCGTCGGCACCGTCTCCACGACTCTGAGCTGCTCGCTCATCGGCACGTCGGCGGACAGGCTCTGCGCGGACTGCGGTCCGTCCAGCCCGGCGCGCTCGATCACGACCCGGTAGCGCACGCCGCGCTGCACGGCCACCGACTCGGCCTCGCCCTCGCAGGTCGCCGGGATCTCGACCCGCGCCTGGACCAGCGCGAGCAGCTCGCTCTCCGCGTTGAGCTGGAGGTATTCGAGCCGCTGCAGCACCTGGTCCGCGCCGATGACCACCTGGACGAGCTCGTGCGCGTTCTGCGCGGACGCCGCGTGGTACGCCTCCTCCAGCGCCGCCGCCGTCAGCTCCGCCTGGCCCAGCGCGTGCCGCTGCGCGGTCAGCAGCGCGCCGAGCGCCAGCTGCGGGGGAGCCGTCTGCACCAGGCCGACCGGGTTCCGGTTGGCCAGCGACTTGTCCTCCAGCGCCTCGACGGCCTCGGCCACCGAGGCGCGCCCCAGGCCGAGCCGCACCGCCAGTGCGTCCACGCTGCACGGGCCCGCCAGCACCAACTCGCGGTAGACGCGCTCGGTGGATTCGTCGAGCCCGAGGATGCCGAGCACGTCGCCCCCTTCGCAGTCGTCCGATGAGTAGAGCACCGTCGCCCATCATGACCGCTACCGACCGGTCTAGGCCAGTCCCGGCGCTCTGCGGCGCACGATGCGGCGCCGTGCCCGAACGTTGGCACTCGGGTTGACCGAGTGCTAGGAACCGGCATAACCTGCGGACTGGCACCCTCGACGTGAGAGTGCCAACGCGAACCCGTCCTCCTGGCACCCGCGACGACAGGATCCGGCCTGTTCGCCTAGACACCGAGAACGTCTCCGAAGGAGAGGTCACGACCGTGGCTACCGTTGCCATCAAGCCGCTCGAGGACCGTGTGGTCGTCAAGCCGCTGGACGCCGAGCAGACCACCGCCTCCGGCCTGGTGATCCCGGACACCGCCAAGGAGAAGCCCCAGGAGGGCACCGTCCTGGCCGTCGGCCCGGGCCGGTTCGAGAACGGCAACCGCCTGCCCCTGGACGTCAAGGAAGGCGACGTCGTCCTGTACTCCAAGTACGGCGGCACCGAGGTCAAGTACAACGGCGAGGAGTACCTCGTCCTGTCGGCGCGCGACCTGCTCGCCGTCATCAGCAAGTAAGGCACGCGAGCACTCCGCGCGCGGCAGGCCGCGTTCCGTCCCGCCTTCTGATCAGGAGAGCGGCGGGGCGCGGCCTTCGTCCGTGCGGCCCGCCTTCCGAAACCCCAGGATAAGAAGGGACTTGGTCTCATGGCCAAGCAGCTGCAGTTCGACGAGGACGCCCGCCGCAAGCTCGAGCGCGGGGTCAACGCCCTCGCCGACGCGGTCAAGGTGACCATCGGCCCCAGGGGCCGCAACGTCGTCATCGACAAGAAGTTCGGCGCGCCGACCATCACGAACGACGGCGTGACCATCGCCCGCGAGGTCGAGCTCGAGGACCCGTACGAGAACCTCGGCGCCCAGCTGGCCAAGGAGGTGGCGACCAAGACCAACGACATCGCGGGTGACGGCACCACCACCGCGACCGTGCTGGCCCAGGCCATGGTCCGCGAGGGCCTGCGCAACGTCGCCGCCGGCGCCCAGCCGGTCGCGCTCAAGCGCGGCATCGACGCGGCCGTCAAGTCCGTCTCCGAGGCGCTGCTGGCCTCCGCCAAGCCGGTGGAGACCAAGGAGGCCATCGCCCAGGTCGGCTCGATCTCCGCGCAGGACAAGGCGATCGGCGAGCTGATCGCCGAGGCCATGGACAAGGTCGGCAAGGACGGCGTGATCACCGTCGAGGAGTCCAACACCATGGGCCTCGACCTGGAGTTCACCGAGGGCATGCAGTTCGACAAGGGCTACCTGTCCCCGTACATGGTCACCGACCAGGAGCGCATGGAGGCCGTCCTCGAGGACGCCTACATCCTGATCAACCAGGGCAAGATCTCGGCGATCTCGGACCTGCTGCCGATCCTGGAGAAGGTCGCGCAGGCCCGCAAGCCGCTGCTGATCATCGCCGAGGACGTGGACGGCGAGGCGCTGTCCACGCTGGTCGTGAACAAGATCCGCGGCACCTTCAACTCGGTCGCGGTCAAGGCTCCGGGCTTCGGAGACCGCCGCAAGGCCACCCTGCAGGACATCGCGATCCTCACCGGCGGCCAGGTCATCTCGCCCGAGGTCGGCCTGAAGCTG
This sequence comes from Actinospica sp., assembly GCF_035552695.1. Lineage (NCBI taxonomy): Bacteria > Bacillati > Actinomycetota > Actinomycetes > Catenulisporales > Actinospicaceae > Actinospica > Actinospica sp. Next base: position 1,288 of record NZ_DASZKT010000096.1, on the reverse strand, counting down.
GACCAGGTGGGCATCGAGGTGCTCGGCACCGCCCGCCGGGTGACCATCACCAAGGACGACACCACCATCGTGGACGGCGCGGGCGACAGCGCCGAGGTGGCGGACCGGGTCAAGCAGATCAAGGCCGAGATCGAGAACTCGGACTCGGACTGGGACCGCGAGAAGCTGCAGGAGCGCCTCGCCAAGCTCGCCGGCGGCGTCTGCGTGATCCGCGTGGGCGCGGCCACCGAGGTCGAGCTCAAGGAGAAGAAGCACCGCCTCGAGGACGCGATCTCGGCCACCCGCGCCGCGGTCGAGGAGGGCATCGTCTCCGGCGGCGGCTCCGCGCTCGTGCACGCCGCGGCCGCGCTGTCCGAGGGCCTCGGCCTGCTGGGCGACGAGGCCACCGGCGTCGGCGTGGTCCGCAGGGCCATGGTCGAGCCGCTGCGCTGGATCGCCGAGAACGCCGGTCTCGAGGGCTACGTGGTGACCGACAAGGTCGCGCACCTCGAGGTCGGGTTCGGCCTGAACGCGGCCACCGGCGAGTACGTGGACCTGATCGCGGCCGGCGTCATCGACCCGGTCAAGGTCACCCGCTCGGCCCTGGCCAACGCCGCGTCGATCGCCTCGATGCTGCTGACCACCGAGGCCCTCGTGGTGGAGAAGCCGGAGCCCGTCGAGGAGCCCGCCGGCGGCCTCATCGCCCGTCAGGCCGAGGTCGTCCTTCAGCACGCTGACCGCGTGGATGAGGGCCGAGCCGCCACCGGCGACGATGCCCTCCTCGATCGCGGCACGCGTCGCGGAGACGGCGTCCTCGATGCGGTGCTTCTTCTCCTTGAGCTCGACCTCGGTGGCAGCGCCGACCTTGATCACGCAGACGCCGCCGGCGAGCTTGGCGAGGCGCTCCTGGAGCTTCTCGCGGTCCCAGTCGGAGTCGCTGTGCTCGATCTCGGCGCGGATCTGGGACACCCGGGCGGCAACCGCAGCCGAGTCGCCCAGGCCCTCGATGATCGTGGTGGTCTCCTTGGTGACCACCACACGGCGGGCCTGGCCCAGCACCTCAAGACCGACCTGGTCGAGCTTGAGCCCGACCTCGGGACTGACGACCTGGCCGCCGGTCAGGACGGCCACGTCCTCCAGCATCGCCTTGCGGCGGTCACCGAAACCGGGCGCCTTGATGGCGACCGAGACGAACGTGCCGCGGATCTTGTTCACGACCAGCGTGGACAGCGCCTCGCCGTCGACGTCCTCGGCGATGATCAGCAGCTGCTTGCCGGCTCCGATGACCTTCTCGAGGATCGGGACCATG
>NZ_DASZKT010000095.1:0-2792 GCF_035552695.1 Actinospica sp. | reverse complement strand
CCGGGTCCGGCTTGGTCCGCGCCACGTCGTCGGCGGTGACCGTCACCGCGAAGCGAAAGCCGGTGCCGGCGAGCACCGCCTCGGTGAAGAGCCGCTGCGACCCGGTCACCAGCGCGGACGGGATGCCGGCGGCCGCCACCTCGGCGAGCAGCTCACGGACGCCCGGCCGGACGACGACCCGGCCGTCGGCCGCGCGCCCGAGCATGCCCTCGGTCATCCAGCGGGCGACGTCGGCGGGCGGCGCGGGCCGCGTCGCCCTGGCCAGCAGGTAGCCGACCGTGTTGTCCATGGAGCCGCCGAGCAGCCGTTCCTGGTCGTCCTTGGACCAGGGGCCGCCCAGCCGGGCCATGACCTCGGTCTCGGTCTCGAACCACAGCGGCTCGGTGTCTACGAGCAGCCCGTCCATGTCGAAAAGCACCGCCGCGAGCCCGTCGGTCACGCAATCCCCTCTCCTAGCACCGGCCTGTCCGCGTGCACCGAGGCGCGCCGCCACCCCATCATCGCCGGCCCCGCGCTGTGCCGCGTGCGGCGGATCAGCCGCATCACGCGCCTTGCGGCTGGTCAGCTAACGCGTCCAAGCGTCACGCGTTCTCGCTGACGAAGACGCGCGAGCCCAGCCAGAGCAGCACCGCTGCCGTGCCGACGGCCACGCAGAGCCCCTCCACCGTGACCGCGTCCCAGTAGCGCCCGGCGTACGCCTCCCGCATGGCGTCGATGATGTAGCGGAACGGGCTGATCCGCGCGATTCCCTGCAGCCAGCCCGGCCCGAGCGTCATCGGCAGCATCACGCCGGAGAGCAGGATCAGCGGCACCACCACGGAGTTGACCAGCGGCGCGAACGCGTCCTCGCTCTTCAGCTGCAGCGCCACCGCGTACGACAGCGAAGAGAGACCGATCGCGACGAGCACCAGGTACACGTACGACAGCAGCACCGCGCCGAGGGGCGCGCGCAGCCCGAACGCGAGGCCCGCGAGGATCAGCACGGTCGACTGCACGATCAGGGTGACGACGTCGCGCAGCACCCGCCCGGTCAGCAGCGCGACCCGCGAGACCGGCGTGACCCGGTACCGCTCGATGATCCCGGCCCGCCACTCGGAGATGATCGCGAACCCGACGAACGTCGAGCCGAACAGCGCCAGCTGGATCAGCAGCCCTGGCACAAAGAAACGGTACGCCTCGGCCGTGCCGCCGCTCCCGGAACCGCCGCTCAGCGTGCCGGCCGGCAGCCTGGTCAGCAGCGGCCCGAACAGCGCCAGGTAGAGGATGGGCTGGAGCACGCCGACGATGAGGAACGCGGGCACCCGCAGGATCAGCCGCTGCTGGCGGCGGTAGACGAACAGCGTGTCGCTGATGAATGACATGTCCCTCTACTCCTTGCCCGCGGTCTCGTTCACGCCGGAAGTACCGGCGATGCCCGCTAGCTCTGGCTCGCCGCCCGCGCCTTCCGCGCCGCCGGGCGAGTCGTCCCGCAGCGAGCGCCCGGTGAGCGTCAGGAACACGTCGTCCAGGGTCGGCCGGGACAGGCTGATCGAGCTCATCGTGATGCCGGCGCCGTCCAGCGTCCGCAGCAGCACGGGCAGCGCCTCCTCGCCGTGCTCCACGGTCAGCCGCAGCGACCCGTCGGCCACCGTGAGCTCGCGCACCACGGGCGAGTCGGTCAGCAGCGTCCGGGCGGACTCCGTCGCCCCGTTGACCGACAATGTCACGACATCTCCGGATACGTGGCGCTTCAGCGCGTCCGGCGTGCCGACCGCCACGGTGACTCCGTGGTCGATGACGAAGAGCCGGTCGCAGAGCGCGTCCGCCTCGTCCAGGTAGTGCGTGGTCAGGAAGACCGTGGTGCCGAGGTCCGAGCGCAGCCGCCTGATGTGCTCCCACATGTTCGACCGCGACTGCGGGTCGAGCCCGGTGGTCGGCTCGTCGAGGAACACCAGCGGCGGCTGGTGCACCAGGCCGAGCGCGATCTCAAGCCGCCGCCGCTGCCCGCCGGACAGGGTCTTCACGTACCGCTGGCCGAGCCCGCCGAGGTCGAGCTGCTCGACGAGGGCGGCGGCGCGGCGCGCCGTCTCCGCGCGCGGAATGCGGTAGGCCGTGCCCTGGTCCATCAGTTCCTCGATGACCAGGGCGTTGTCGCTGGTGCCGCCCTGCGTCCGGCCGATCGCCTGCGGCACGAAGCCGATCCGCTTGCGCACCCCGAGCGGGTCGCGCAGCAGGTCGGCGCCCGCGACGGTCGCCGTGCCCGCGGTCGGCCGCAGCAGCGTGGTCAGCATGCGCAGCGTCGTGGTCTTGCCCGCGCCGTTCGGCCCGAGGAAGCCGACGATCTCCCCTTCCCCGACGGTCAGGTCCACTCCGCGCACCGCGTGCACGGTGCGCTTGCGGCTCTTGAAGTCCCGTGCGAGGCCGCTGGCCTCGATGATTGCCATCTGTGCGGTTCCCCTCTGATTTGCCGCCCGGGCAGCCTACTTCTGTAGAACGTGCCTGGTCACCCGAAATAATCGGAGCCGCCGCCGAGCGCGCCTGCCGGGGCCCCGCCGCATGACCGCCGCCGCGAGCACGTCGAGGTACCCCTTGGCGATCAGCTCCGCCCGCTCGGCCGTGACCTCCGCGACCGGGGGACCTGTCACCGCGCCGAATTCCGCTACGACTCCGCCGAAGCGACCGCCGCGTGCCCCGGCTGCCCGCGCTCGGGCAGGGGCGGGAGCGTCCCGCCGAACTCCGGGCACAGCGCCTTGTGCCTGCACCAGTCGCACAGCCTCGAGGGCCGCGGCCGCCAGTCCCCGGTGTCCCGCGCC
>NZ_DASZKT010000094.1:0-59025 GCF_035552695.1 Actinospica sp. | reverse complement strand
GAGTTTGCGAGCTCATCATTGAGCGCAGCGCGAACGCGTCTACCGAGCGCTAGCGAGGTGGCGTCGTGAGCTTGCTGGTGATCGGACTTTCGCACCGCACGGCTCCCGTGCGACTGCTTGAGCAGACCGCGCTGACCGAGGAGCTTGTGGTCAAGCTGCTCGGCGACACGGTCGGGTCCGAGTACGTCTCCGAGGCCGTCGCCGTGGCCACGTGCAACCGGCTCGAGGTCTACGCGGAGGTCTCCAAGTTCCACGGAGCCCTCGCCGAGGTCTCCGAGCTGCTCGCGCAGTACACGACGGTGCCGCGCGACGTGCTCACCCGCCACTTCTACGTGCACTACGACGACCGGGCCGCCTGGCACATGTTCACCGTGGCCTGCGGTCTCGACTCGATGGTGGTCGGCGAGCCGCAGATCCTCGGCCAGCTGCGCACCGCGCTCGCGGTCGGCCAGCAGGTCGGCACGGCCGGGCCGGTCCTCAATGAACTGATGCAGCAGGCGCTGCGCGTGGGCAAGCGCGCGCACAGCGAGACCGCGCTGGACAAGGCCGGTCAGTCGCTGGTCACCGCCGCGCTGGATCTGGCCGTGGCCGAGCGGGCCGAGCCCCCGCGGCGCACGGTCGTCGTCGGCGCCGGATCGATGTCCGCGCTGGCCGCGACCACGATCCTGCGCCGCTACCCGGAGGCCGCGCTCACCGTCGTCAACCGCACCCCCGAGCGGGCCGAGCGCCTGGCGGCCGCGGTCAACGGCACGGCCGCGCCGCTGTCCGAGCTGCCCTCCTGCCTCGCCGACGCGGACCTGATCCTGTCCTGCACCGGGGCGACCGAGCTCGTGCTGACTGAGGCTCAGTTCACCGCCGCACGCGCGGGATCCGGCGCGCCGGTCACGCTGATCGACCTGGCCCTGCCGCGCGACCTCGATCCGGCGATCGGCCGGCTTCCCGGTGTGCGGCTGATCGACCTGGAGCTGATCGCCGAGACGCAGAAGGCCGCGACGGCGGAGGTTCCGGGCGACGACAGCCTGGAGGCCGTCCGGCAGATCGTCGACACCGAGGTCGAGGCGTACCGCAAGCTGCGCACCGCGAGCTCCGTCACCCCGACCGTGACGGCGCTGCGCTGCATGGCCGCCGAGCTGGTCGCCGCCGAGCTCAACCGCTTCCACGGACGCACCGCCGGCCTGGACGAGCGCACCCGGGCCGAGGTCGAGCAGACCGTGCGGCGCGTGGTGGACAAGCTGCTGCACGAGCCGACCGTGCGGGTCAAGCAGCTCGCCGTGGCGGACGGCGGCGTCACGTACGCGCAGGCGCTGCGCGAACTGTTCAACCTCGATCCCGGCACTGCGGTGGCGGTCAGCCGCGCCGAGCCTACGGAGAATCAGTGATGACCAGGACCCTCAGGCTAGGGACCCTCCGGCTCGGCACCCGGCGCTCGCCGCTGGCCAAGACCCAGTCCGGCTTGGTCGCCGCGGCGGTCACCGCCGCCACCGGCCGCGCCGTCGAGCTGGTGGAGATCACCACCTACGGCGACACCTCGCAGGCCACGAACGAGCTGCTGTCCCAGATCGGCGGCACCGGCGTGTTCGTGAACGCGCTGCGCGAGGCGCTGCTGCGCGGCGAGGTGGACTTCGCCGTGCACTCGCTCAAGGACCTGCCGACCGCGGACCCCGAGCACCTGGTGCTGGCCGCGGTGCCGGAGCGGGAGGACGTGCGCGACGTGCTGATCGCCCGGGACGGCCGCAAGCTGGCCGATCTGCCCGCCGGCGCCCGCATCGGCACGGGCTCCCCCCGCCGCGCGGCCCAGCTGCGGCTGACCCGCCCCGACCTCCAGGTCGTCGCGGTGCGCGGCAACGTCGACACCCGGGTCGGCTTCGTCGCCTCGGGCCGGCTCGACGGCGTCGTGCTCGCCTACGCGGGCCTGAACCGCCTCGGCCGGATCGCCGAGGCCACCGAGCTGTTCGACCCGGCGGACTTCCTGCCCGCGCCCGGCCAGGGCGCGCTCGCGGTCGAGTGCCGCGAGGACGACGCCGAGCTGCGCGGGCTGCTCGCCGCCCTGGACCACGCGCCCACGCGCTCCGCGGTGACCGCCGAGCGCTCGCTGCTGGCCACGCTCGAGGCGGGCTGCCACGCGCCGGTCGGCGGCTACGCGCAGCTGAACCACGAGAACGAGCGGGAGCTGATCTTGAGCGGGATCGTCGCCTCGGCCGAGGCGCAATCGGCTCCGACGGGCGTGCCGCCCAGCGTGCGCGGCTCGTTGACCGGCCCGGCGGAGCGGGCGGCCCGACTGGGCGCCGAGCTCGCCGCCTGGCTGCTGGCGCAGGGCGCCGCGGACTTGATGACTCATCAGGTGGGAGAAACACAGTGAGCGCCGTTCGAACCATGACCGCGACCGTTCCGGCGGGCGGCGGCACGCTGACCCCGCTGGAGAAGATCGAGGGCGCGTTGGACGGCACCGGGCTGCCGGTGCCGCGTCCGCAGGACCCCGAGACGGCCGAGGTGCGCGTGGCCGGGGGCGGGGCCCCCGTCGTCGAGCGGCCGCGTCCGGCGCACCTGGCCCGGGTGAGCTTCGTCGGCGCGGGCCCCGGCGACCCGGACCTGCTGACCGTGCGCGGGGCCGCGACGCTGGCCGAGGCGGACGTGCTGGTGCTCGACCAGTTGCTGCTCGAGCGCTTCCTGCCGCTGGCCCGCGCGGACGTGCGGGTGATCGAGCTCGGCGCCGACGGCGGCGCGGCGGTGTTCGGCCACGCCGGCTGTCCGGAGCAGGTGCTGCACGCGATGGCCGAGGCGGTGGCCGAGGGCCGGCACGTGGTGCGGCTGCTTGACGGCGACCCCGGCCTGTTCAGCCCGCTGGAGACCGAGGCCGCGGCGTGCGTGAAGGGCGAGGTGCCCTTCGAGGTCGTGCCGGGCCTGGCCCGCGCCACCACCGTGCCGATGTTCGCCGGGATCCCGCTCAGCCGCGGCTCGATCGGCGACGTCCGGCTGCTGTCCGCGCCGCACCCGCTGGCCGGCGAGGACTTCACCGCCTGGTCCGACTGGCACCGCCAGCTCGGCGAGGCCGGGGCAAGCGCGTCTACGCTGGTGCTGCAGGGCGTCGGCGACCGTATCGACGAGGTCGCGGCCGAACTGCTGGCGGCCGGCCGGCCGAGCAGCACTCCGGTCGCGGTCACCGTGGACGGCTCGCTCACCTCGCAGCGCACCGTGACCGGCTCGCTGGACCGGATCGCCGCCGCCCTCAAGGCCGAGCGGGTCTCCTGTCTCGGTCCGAACACCGTCGTCGTGGTGGGAGCGGTCGTGGAGCAGCGCTCCGAGCTTTCCTGGTACGAGAGCAAGCCGCTGTTCGGCTGGCGGGTGCTGGTGCCGCGCACGAAGGAGCAGGCCGGCGCGCTGTCCGAGCAGCTGCGGCGGTACGGCGCGGTGCCCACCGAGGTGCCGACGATCTCGGTGGAGCCGCCGCGTACCCCGCAGCAGATGGAGCGCGCGGTCAAGGGCCTGGTCACCGGCCGCTACGAGTGGGTCGCGTTCACCTCGGCCAACGCGGTCAAGGCGGTGCGCGAGAAGTTCGAGGACTACGGCCTGGACGCGCGCGCGTTCGCCGGGATCAAGGTCGCGGCGGTCGGCGAGCAGACCTCGAAGGCGCTCAAGGCCTTCGGCGTGGTGCCGGACCTGGTGCCGGCCGGCGAGCAGTCGGCGGCCGGCCTGCTGGCCGAGTTCCCGGCCTTCGACCCGGCCTTCGACCCGATCGAGCGGGTCTTCCTGCCGCGGGCCGACATCGCCACCGAGACGCTGTCCGCGGGCCTGGTCGAGCTGGGCTGGGAGGTGGACGACGTGACGGCCTACCGGACCGTGCGCGCCGCCCCGCCGGCCGAGTCGATCCGCGAGGCGATCAAGGGCGGCGGCTTCGACGCGGTGCTGTTCACCTCCTCATCGACGGTGCGCAACCTGGTCGGCATCGCGGGCAAGCCGCACGCCGCGACCGTGATCACCTGCATCGGCCCGCAGACCGCGGCCACCGCCAAGGAGCACGGCCTGCGGGTGGACGTGCTGAGCCCGAGCCCGAGCGCGGCGGCGCTGGCCGCGGCGCTGGCCGAATTCGGCGCGGCCCGCCGGGCGGCGCAGATCGAGGCCGGGGACCCGGTCACCCGTCCCTCGGAGCGGACCCGGGCGCGGCGCAGGCGGGCGTAGGATCCCGGGCCGCCGGCCGGCCGCGGGATCGACGAGCGTAGGATTCCGAGCATGGCGATAGACCTTCCGTTCCGTCCGCGCCGGCTGCGTACGACCCCCGCGATGCGGCGGCTGGTCGCCGAGACCCGGATCCACCCGGGCAACCTCGTGCTGCCGGTGTTCGTCAAGGAGGGCCTGCGCGAGCCGGCCCCGATCGCCTCGCTGCCGGGCGTCGTCCAGCACACGCTGCCCAGCGTGCGCAAGGCCGCCCGCGAGGCCGTGGCCGCGGGCGTCGGCGGTCTGATGCTCTTCGCTGTCCCCGAGCACCGTGACGCGATCGGCAGTGCGGGCACCGACCCGGACGGCATCCTGCAGCGCGCGCTGCGCGAGGTGTCCGACGAGGTCGGCGACGAGACCGTGATCATGAGCGATCTGTGCCTCGACGAGTTCACCGACCACGGCCACTGCGGCGTGCTGCGCGCGGACGGCACGGTGGACAACGACGCGACGCTCGAGCGCTACGGCGAGATGGCGCTGGCGCAGGCCGAGGCGGGCGCCCACCTGCTGGGCCCGAGCGGCATGATGGACGGTCAGGTCGGTTACGTCCGGCGCGTTCTGGACGAGCACGGCCTCCAGGACACCGGCATACTCGCCTACTCGGCCAAGTACGCCTCCGCGTTCTTCGGCCCCTTCCGGGAGGCGGTCGAGTCGCAGCTCGAGGGCGATCGCAAGACGTACCAGCAGGATCCGGCCAACGCCCTCGAATCGTTGCGCGAGGTGCGCCTCGACATCGAGGAGGGCGCCGACCTGGTCATGGTCAAGCCCGCGCTCGCGTACCTGGACATCATCACGCGCGTCGCCGCCGAGGTGGACGTCCCCGTCGCGGCGTACCAGGTCTCCGGCGAGTACGCGATGGTCGAGGCCGCGGCCGCCAACGGCTGGATCGACCGCGAGCGCGCCATCCTCGAGACCCTCACCTCGATTCGCCGCGCCGGCGCCAGCGTGATCCTGACCTACTGGGCCGTCGAGGCGATCCGGCTGCTCGGATAGGACTTTCCTTCTCGCAGTTCGTAGACCTCGTCGCAGACGGCTTCGACGAGCTCCATGTCGTGCTCGATCATGAGCAGCGCGAGACCGTCCGCGGCCAGCGTGCGCAGCGTCCGGGCGAAGTCGGTCAGCTCCGCGGCGGCCATGCCCGACGAGGGCTCGTCCAGCAGCAGCACTCCCGCGCCGCCGGCGAGGGCGCGCGCGATCTCCACCAGGCGGGCGATCCCGGTCGGGAGTCTCCCCGCGGGGTACGCGGCGAAGTCGGCGAGACCGAGTCGGCGCAGCGTGTCGGCCACGGCCCGGCCGGGGTCCGTCCCGCCCGCCGCGCGCGCGGCGACGAGCAGGTTCTCGGCCACGCTGAGCGAGCCGAAGACCTCCAGCCGCTGGTAGGTCCGGCCGAGGCCCAGGCGGGCCCTGCGGTGCGTCGGCGTGTGCGTGATGTCGATGTCGACGGCCTCCCGGCCGCCGAGCAGGATCCGGCCGCGGCGGGCCCGCAGGCGTCCGCAGACGACGTCGAACAGCGTGGACTTGCCCGCGCCGTTGGCCCCGATCAGGCCGGTCAGCCGGCCCGGCGGGGCCTCCAGGCTGAGGCCGTCCAGCACCGGCACGCCGGGATAGCCCGCGCTGACCTCGCGGATCGAGAGTCGATCGGCGGTGGGCATCGCGTTCCCTTCAGGCGCTTGGACCGGACTCGTGATACAAAGCAAACTCGAGGGGTGGGCCCTTGTCGAGCAGTGTCGAGATGTGTGAGGTTCGTGGCGCGTGGAGATCCGAGACCAGATATCGAACGGTCGGCCGGAGCCCGCTGCTGAGCGCCGTATCCCGCTGATCCGGGCCTTCGGCGAGATCCTCGGCGTCTACGTGCCGTCCTTCGGTCTGGGCATCCTGAGCGCGCTCATCCTGCTGCACAACCCCAGTCTCGGCTCCGACCAGATCAGCGGTCCGGTCAGCGCGCTCGACGAGATCCTGCAGTACGTCATGCAGGCGAGCGTCACCGTGTTCGGCGTGGCGTTCTTCTGCCTGCAGCGCGGCGTGACGCTCCGCATGCTCTTCGGCAAGCTGGTCGAGCCGCCGCCGTACCCCCAGCCGGCGTACGGGATGCCGTACCCGCAGCCGCCGCAGAACCTGCTGCCGCCGCAGCACCCGGCACCGCCGCAGCAGCAGCCGTCGCAACACCAGCAGCCGACGCAGAACGGCAACGGGGCGTCCGTCCCCGCGAACGGGTACTTCTGGCCGGGCTACGCGTACTACATGCCGCCGCGGCCTCCGACGCAGCGCGGCCGCGGTTGGCAGTTCAGCCGCGCGTACTTCGTGTCGATGGCGGGCGTGGTCGGCTTCCTGCTCTCGGTGGTCATCTACACGGCGGTCACGCACTACCAGACCGGCGCGCCCAGCCAGGGCAGCAGCCTGTACCTCATCCCGGTGGGCTTCGTGGTCGCGCTCGCGGCGGGCTTCGGCGAGGAGATGCTGGTCACGGGGCTTACCGTGAACGCGCTCGAGGCGGCAGGCGCGGTCGGCAAGCGCTCGTGGCTGATCTACGTGGTCGCCGTCTGCCTGCGCATCCCGTTCCACCTGTACTACGGCTGGGCCTCGCTCGGCGTGATCATCTTCACCGTCGTCAACATCTGGGTCTACCGCCGCTGGCGCCTGCTGTGGCCGATCGTGCTCGCGCACGCGACGTACGACTTCATCGAGTACCTCGCGTCCGTCGCGCCCAACGCGATCGGCGGCCTGCTGATCCTCGGCCTCGGCTTCGCGACGCTGGTGATGGTGATCATCGTGCTCTGCATCGAGCTGTCCGACCGCGGCGTCCGCCGCCGCTACGCGCAGTACACCGCGGCCACCCAGGCCGCGTACGCCGCCCAGACGGCCCAATCCGCGTACGCCGCGCCGCCGACGCCTCCGCAGGTCCCCCCGGTCCCGCAGATTCCGCAGGTCCCGCGGACCGATCCCGAATCCACCGGCTGACCGGGGCCGGAGACACGGCGTCCCCGCTCCGGTGCCACAGCCGCACCAGAGCGGGGACGCGCCTTGTCGGGACCTAGGCCGCCGTCGGCTTCTTGCCGGTGACGCCCCAGGTCACCAGCCGGATCAGCGCGTTGCGCAGGTCCTTGTCCTTGACCGACCAGGACTCGAAGCTCTTCGGGTGCGCCGCGGAGGCCGCGAGCATCGTCACCAGGGCGCCCGCCGTGGCCGCCGCGGGCACCTCGCGCTCCAGCTTGCCGCTGTGCTGCAGCTCGGTGATCGCGGTGCTCAGCGCCTTGTGCACGGCGTCGAGCACGCGCATCCGGTGCCGGGTGAAGCGCTTGTCGCCCTCGGCCGCGGCCAGGTCCACCACCCGCAGGATCGAGTCGTGTTCCTGCCAGAAGTCCATCAGCCCGTTGACCAGCTCGGACGCCGAGACGGTGCCGGCCCGGCCGGCCCAGCTGCGCTCGGCGGCAAGCTCCTTGAGCTCGGCGGCCTCCTTGACCACGTCGGAGGCGAGTTCCAGGATCGCCGCCTCGATGTCCGGGAAGTACTGGTAGAAGGTGGCGGGGGAGGTGCCGGCGTCACGGGCGACGTCGATGACGGTGACGTCCCGGTAGGACCGGGCCGCCAGCAGTTCGGCGAGGCACTCGAGGAGGCGCGCCCGGGTCTCCTGGCCGCGCCGGCCGGCTATCCGTCCATCGACGGTACGTACTTGTGTCATACCGTCAGTTTATCTACCTATGAGCAGTTAGCTAATGTGATGACCTGTCTACTTGCTCCATTCGGGTCGGCTCGAGGCGTACGACGATCGACTTGGAGGTCGGGGTGTTCGAGGTCTCGGCGGTGGAATCCAATGGCACGAGCACGTTCGTCTCCGGGAAATAGGCCGCCGCGCAGCCCTTCGCCGTCGCATAGCTGACGACCCGGAAGGCGGCGGCGCGCCTGGCCACGCCGTCGGACCATTCGGAAATCAAATCCACCGACTGTCCGTCGGCCAGACCCAGTTCGCGCAGATCCGCCGGATTGACGAAGACGACTCTCCGCCCTTGCTTGATACCGCGATACCGATCGTCGAGACCGTAAATGGTCGTGTTGTACTGGTCGTGCGAACGGACCGTCTGCAGCAGCAGCGAACCCGCGGGAACGCGCAGCACCTCGAGGTCGTTGACGGTGAAGTTCGCCTTTCCGGTGCTGGTCGGGAAGGTGCGCGAGTCGCGCGGGCCGTGCGGCAGCTGGAAGCCGTCCGGCTGCCTGACCTTGGCGTTGAACCCGGCGAATCCCGGGATGACGCGCGATACGCCGTCTCGGATCAGGTCGTATTCGGCGGTGAGTGACGCCCAGTCGACCGAGTCCTGAGGGCCGAACAGCTCGCGCGCGAGACCGGCCACGATCGCCACCTCGCTGCGCAGCTGAGCCGATGCGGGGGCGAGCCGGCCGCGCGAGGCGTGCACCATCGACATCGAGTCCTCGACCGTGACGAACTGCGCGCCGCCGCCCTGCTCGTCCTTCTCGGTGCGGCCGAGGCAGGGCAGGATCAGCGCGGCCTCGCCGGTCACCGCGTGCGAGCGGTTCAGCTTCGTGGAGACCTGGATCGTCAGCTTGCAGCCGCGGATCGCGGCCTCGGTGACGGCCGTGTCCGGGGTCGCGGCCACGAAGTTGCCGCCGAGCCCCATGAACACGCGCACCTTGCCGTCCCGCATGGCCCGGATCGCCTCGACCGTGTCGTAGCCGTGCTCGCGCGGGGGCTCGAAGCCGAATTCGGCGCCGAGCGCGTCCAGGAACGCCGCCGCGGGCTTCTCGTAGATGCCCATGGTCCGGTCGCCCTGCACGTTGGAGTGGCCGCGCACCGGGCACACGCCCGCGCCGGGCCGGCCCACGTTGCCGCGGCAGAGCAGAAAGTTGACGACCTCGCGGATCGTCGGCACGGAGTTCTTGTGCTGCGTCAGACCCATCGCCCAGCAGACGATGACGCGCTCCGAGCGCAGCACCCGTTCGGCCACCGCCGATATCTGCTCGCGCGTCAGTCCGGTGGCCTCGAGAATCTCCTCCCAGGGGGTCTTGCGCACGTCCGCCGCGAACTCCTCGAAGCCGTGCGTGTATTCGTCGATGAACGCGCGGTCCAGGACGGTGCCCGGGGCTTCGTCCTCGGCCTCCAGCAGCAGCCGGTTCAGCGCCCGGAACAGCGCGAGGTCGCCGTTCACCCGGATCTGCAGGAAGTCGTCGGACAGCTGGGTGCCCGAGCCGAGCACCCCGCCGACCTTCTGCGGGTTCTTGAAGCGGATCAGCCCGGCCTCCGGCAGCGGGTTGACGGCGACGATCGACGCGCCCGCCTTCTTCGCCCGCTCCAGCGCGGTCAGCATCCGCGGATGGTTGGTGCCCGGATTCTGACCGACCACCAGAATGAGGTCGGCCCGATAGAGGTCTTCCAGCGACACCGAGCCCTTGCCGACGCCGAGGGTCTGGTTCAGCGCCGAGCCGCTCGACTCGTGGCACATGTTCGAGCAGTCCGGCAGGTTGTTCGTGCCGTGCCGCCGGACCAGCAGCTGATAGAGGAACGCCGCCTCGTTCGAGGTGCGGCCCGAGGTGTAGAACACCGCCTCGTCCGCAGTGCCCGCCTTCAGCTCGTCCGCCGCGATCCGGAAGGCCTCGTCCCAGCTGACGGGCCGATAGTGGTCCTCGCCGGGCGCCTTGTACACCGGGTCGGTGAGCCGGCCCTGCTGGCCGAGCCAGTAGTCCGTCTTCTCGGCGAGCTCGGCCACCGGGTTGCGCGCGAAGAACTCCGGGGTCACGCGGCGCACGGTCGCCTCCTCGGCCACCGCCTTCGCGCCGTTCTCGCAGAACTCGAAGTGGCTGCGTTCCGTCCCCTCCGGCCACGCGCAGCCGGGGCAGTCGAATCCGTCCTTCTGGTTCACCCTCAGGAGCGTCAGCGCGGTACGGCGCGCCCCCATCTGCTGCTGCGAGATCTGCAGGGCGTGCGCGACGGCCGGCGCGCCGACCGCCCAGGTCTTCGGGTGACCGACCCGCAGGTCGCGGTCGTCCGGATCTTCCACGGGAGGCTTGGACATAGCACAGACTCTAGTGCGCGCGCGGTATTTGGCCATGTTCACGCCTTTGGGTGATTCGTGAACGATTATCCCTCGATCGGCGTGTCGCTCCCCTGCAATGGATGACGAAAGAGCACTCGTGCTCGTCCGTTCTCGATGAAGGGATCTGGTCCGCATGGGCACGCACGCCAAACCCCGCACCACGGGTCGCAAGGCCGCGCTCGGCGCGCTCGCGTTCGGCGCGTCGCTGACGGGCGTGGGCCTGATCGCCGCCGCGCTCGACCCGTCCACCGCGGTGCTCACGGCCACCGGCGGGGACGAGGGCGGCACCACGCAGCTGTCCGGCCTGTCCTCGCCGGTGAGCCTCGAGCTGACTCCGGCCGCCGACTCGATCACGAACCTCTCCTCGGCCCCGCTGCCGTCGACGAGCACTCCGCTGCCCGCCGCCGCGACCCAGCACGGCACGCAGGAGACCGTCAGCTGGTTCAGCAAGCCCGACAGGTCCACGACCACGGCCCGGCACGCGTCGCCGTCGTCGGGCACGGCCGGCTCCTCCGGTTCGGAGACCGCCGTCAAGCCGATCGTCGCCTCGACCCCGACGAGCTCCTCCGGCTCGTCCACCGGCAAGCACAAGGTGACCGGCTCCGGCGCGCCGCCCACGGACAGCTCGGGGGTCACCTCGGCCATCCAGGACGCCGTGTCACCGGTCACCTCGGCCGTCGCGCAGGTGCTGCCGGTCGTGCAGCAGCTCGTCAGCCAGGTCCCGATCGTCTCCACCCTGGTGCAGGACACCGGGGCGAGCGGCACGGTCAGCAGCCTGCCGCTGGTCGGCACGCTGCTCGGCGGCAGCGGCGACGGGCAGTCGACCACGACCGTGCCCGGCCTGTCCACGGTGACCGGCCTGTTGTAGAGAGCCGATCTCTCACCGCTTCGAGTGGTCCGCGATCACCCGATCTGATGATGAAGTCTGATATGCCGGTTTGCTGCTGGCAGCATGGACTGCCATGAGCAACGGCATGGAGTCGCTCATCCACCGCGACTACGCAGCCCTGGTCGCCGCGGTTCCGCTGATCGCGGCGGGCGCGGTGGCGACCTTCGGCTGGCGGGACCGCGGCCCGGCCCGCGCCGCGGCGGCGGACGAGGCAGACTCGGTCATCGCGGCGCTGCCGCAGGATCTGGAGTACGCGCTGATCGGCGTGCTGCTCGCGGTGATGGCGGAGCGGCTCGAGCACGATCCGGCCGCCTTTCCACAGCTGGCCGGCGCGGCCTCCCGGCTGGTTCCGCCCGCGTACCTCTCCGGTCCGCACGGCTGGACCGGACTGACCGAGCGGGCCAGGCAGGCGGCCGTCCAGGTGCTGCGGCCCACCGCGCTCAGCACCCTGGTGCGGGCCGCGTCGTACGAATACTTGGGGGCCTTGACGTGAGTGAGCCCGCTTACGAAGAACGCTGCGCCGATTGCCCGGGCAACGTGATCCTCGAACCGGTCCCGGTCCTCGGTCCGTTCATCGGCCTCGTCGGCTCGGTGCTGTGCTGCGTGGCAGGGGCGTTGCTGCTGCTCGCGCCCTTCGCCTTCGACTATCGGCAGGGCGCGCACAAGCTGCCGCGCAGCAGCGTGATCGACCTTGGGACCGGCGGCGGCGTGCTGCTGATCGGCCTGCTGACGACGCTGCTGTTCGCCGGCTCGCTGCGACGGCGGCTGCGTGCGGCGGAACCGACGGCAGCGGCACAGGAGCCGGTACCCGAGGCCGCGTCGGAACCGGCGGCCCTCCCCGAGCAGCCGCGGCCCCAGCCTCCGCGGCCCGAACCCGAGCCGCAGCCCGTCGCCGCCCCGGCCGCGCCCGCGATCGCCGATCCCGGCGGCGCGCTGCGCGATCTGCTCACGCCGCTGGTCGCCGCCTTGGCCGCGGACCTGCGTGCCCGGGAGACGAACGGTGCTGAACCCGCGCGCGTCGACGGTGCCGAACCCGCGAAAGGAAGGCAATCGTGAGCTTCGACCCGCACTGCCCGACCGAGCCCATCCCCGTGGTCCGGGTCCTCGCCCGCCGACCGCACGCGCCGGTCGCCGCGCTGCTCGGCCTCGGCCTGCTCGGGCTGGCCGGCGCCTGGCTGATCGCGGCGCCCTTCCTGCTCGGCTACCACGGCCTCGGCGACCAGCGGCGCGGCGCGGCGTGGACGGACGCGACCCGGGTGGACGTGAGCCTGGGCGCGGCGATCCTCGCGGTCTCGGTCGCGGCCCTGCTCGGCTACCTCGCCGCTGCGGTCACCTGGCTGGCGCGGTACCGTCAAGCGGAGTGGGTCAATGAGTAAACATGTGAACTGAAGGGGCGTGCGCGATGGGGCGCGGGGATCGGACGGACGCGGGTTGTCAGGCCGGTCGCGGGTGGATACACCAGGCGATCGAGACCGTGGAGGCGGACCGGCACCGATCCGCGGACACGCACCTGCTGAGCGTGCCGCTGCCGCGTGAGTGGGGCGTGGACCTGTATCTGAAGGACGAGTCCACCCACCCGACCGGCTCGCTCAAGCACCGGCTCGCGCGCTCGCTGTTTCTGTACGCGTTGTGTAACGGCTGGATTCGCGAAGGCCTGCCGGTGATCGAGGCCTCCTCCGGCTCGACGGCGGTGTCCGAGGCGTACTTCGCGCGGATGCTGGACCTGCCGTTCGTCGCGGTGATGCCCGCGAGCACGAGCAAAGAGAAGATCTCGCTGATCGAGTTCTACGGCGGCCGCTGCCACCTCGTCGAGGATCCGACGACGGTGGTCGAGGAGTCCAAGCGGCTCGCGGCCGAGACCGGCGGGCACTTCATGGACCAGTTCACCTACGCCGAGCGCGCGACCGACTGGCGGGGCAACAACAACATCGCCGAGTCCGTCTTCGGCCAGATGGCCAGGGAACGGCACCCGATCCCGTGCTGGATCGTGGTCGGCGCCGGGACCGGCGGGACGAGCGCGACGATCGGCCGCTACATCAGGTACCAGCGGCACGAGACGCGGCTGTGCGTGGTCGATCCGGAGAACTCGGCGTTCTTCGAGGGCTGGGCGCAGGGCGATCCCGAGTACACCACCGGCACCGGCTCGCGGATCGAGGGCATCGGCCGCCCGCGCGTGGAGCCCTCGTTCATGCCCGCGATCGTGGACCGGATGATCCAGGTCCCGGACGCCGCCTCGATCGCCGCGGCCCGCTGGCTGGCCGCGCACACCGGCCACCGCGCCGGCGGCTCGACCGGCACGAACCTGTGGGGCGTGTTCCAGATCGTCGCCGAGCTGGTCGCCGCGGGCGAACGCGGTTCGGTCGTGAGCCTGCTCTGCGACGGCGGCGAGCGGTATCAGCACACGTACTACGACGACGGCTGGCTCGCCGAGCGCGGCCTGGACACCGCGCCGTACGACGCGGCGATCCGGCACTTCCTGGCCACCGGCGAGTTCCACGCCTGATCATTCCCGAGGCCCACGAGATGCCAAGCCGCTATCGTGACAGCGTGGTGGGGAACGACGGGGCGCGGCCGAGGGGCCCGAGGACGAGTACGCCGGGCCGGCTGCTGCTGTGGATCGCCCTGCCGATCCTCGGCGTGCTCGCCTGCGGGCTGCTGCTGACGACCAGCATCGGCGGGCTGCGCGACAACATCGGGGTCGTCGGCACGCAGGCCGAGCCGCAGGTCGTGGCGGCGTCCCGGCTCTCCTTCGATCTCGCCTCGATGGACGGCCAGGCCGCCGACATCCTGCTGGTCGGCGACGCGGCCGGCCTCAGCGAGACCCGGTCCGGCGCCTATCAGAGGTTCGAGAGCGATCAGGCGGACGCGGACAAGCAGTTGGAACTCGTCGGCTCCGGCATCGAGCAGGTTCCGAACGGCCCGGCGACCTACCTCGCGATCGAGACCGGACTGAGTCAGTACACGCAGTACGTCTCCTTCGCGATGTACATCGCCGATCAGGCGCACGGCCAGAAGTCCGGCCAGCCGCCGTCCGCGGCCCTGCAGGCCTACGACCACGCCTCGGCTCTGCTGAACACGGACGGCACCGGAGCCCAGGCGCAGGCGGAACAGCTGTTCATCGGCGAGCAGGAGGCCGAGTCCCGGCCGAGTGACGACGGCTCCGCGACCATCTGGCACCTCCAACTGGGATGCGCCCTGCTGATCGCCTTCATCGTCGTCACGCTCGTGCTCGTGCAACGCAGGCTCAGCCGCGTCTTCCGGCGCATGGTCAATCCGCTGCTGGCCCTGACCACGATCACCACGCTGATCTTCGGCGTCCTGCTCTTCTCCGCCCTCGGCGCGGCGAAATCCTCGTACGACGCGCTGAATCTGAACGGCCCCACCTCCGTCGTCACGCTCTGGAACACCCGCGCCACGACCGCCGACATGAACGCCTCGGAGAGCCGCTGGCTGCTGGACGCCGGAAACCCGTCCGCGCAGCCGACATCCACGCCGGCGGCCGAGCAGCAGAAGTTCACGTCCGACGACCAGAGCGTGATGTCGACGCAACCATCGGGAAACGTCGCGACGGAGTTCAGCACGTACACCGCGGACGACACGCATCTGCGTTCACTGATCAACGGCGGCAGCACGTCACTCGACGCGCAGATCAGCGAGGCCGTGGCCTACAAGACGGCCACGTCCGACGCCGCGTACGCGACGTACGACGCGGACCTCGCGCAGGTGATCGGCGTCGAGCAGCAGGCCTTCGCCGTCAGCACCGCGCACGGCGAGAACGGTCTGGTCAGCTGGCTGTGGCTGCCCTGGCTCTGGATGGCGGCGACGATCGCCCTGATCCTGCTCGGGTCCGCGCCGCGGCTTCGTGAATATCGATAACCTTTCTCATTGTTTTCTCAGACGGATCGGGCGCAAAGTCTTAGAGCCGTAACAGTTGTCTGAATAGATGCTAAGAGCATAGTGAGCTTCATCTAATTTTCAGCCGGCGTCCCGACACTCCGCTTCATGAAGTCGTTTAGGACCTCGCGCCGTCGGCTGGCGCTGAACGGGGGACTCGCGGTCGTCCTGGTCGGAGCCGCGGCCGCAGCGTATATCGAGGTGGGCGGGAACGCCTCCGCCTCGGCCGGCTCCTTCACCCGCAACGCCACCGTCACGCGCGGCACGGTGCTCGCTCAGGTCTCCGCGTCCGGCAATCTGGCCATCGCCGCCCAGTCCTCGCTCGCCTTCGGCGCCTCGGGCAAGGTCACCGCGGTCAAGGTCTCTGTCGGCCAGCAGGTCACCGCGGGCCAGGTGCTCGCCACCATCGACCCGACCGACGCGAACCTCGCGCTCACCGAGGCCCAGCAGCAGCTGACGGTCGCTCAGGACAACCTGTCCAAGGCGCAGAACGGCCCGAGCGCGCAGCAGCAGGCCGTGGACAACGACCAGCTGGCCTCCGACGAGAACGCCGTCACCACGGCCCAGGACAACCTGAACACCGCGCAGGCGCTGCCCACGTGCTCGACCTCGACCTCGTCGAAGAGCACGACGTCGTCCACCAGTTGCTCCACCGCCGCGCAGCTCACCCAGGACCAGAACTCGCTGACCACCGCCGAGGACTCGCTGCAGACCGCCAAGGACACGCAGGCGCTGAACAACAGCGTCTCTCCGGGCACGATCGCGCAGGACCAGGAGGCGGTCACCCAGGCCCAGGCCGCGGTCAACACCGCACAGGAAGAGGTCGCGGGCACGACGATCACCGCGCCGTCCAGCGGCACGGTCCTGACCATCGCGGGCCAGATCGGCACCGAGGTCAGCGCCGGCTCGAGCACGACGGGGGCCAGCGGCTCGTCCGGCGGTTCGAGTTCGTCCGGGTCCTCCACCGGCTCGGGTTCCGGATCGTCCGCCGGTACGGGCTCCGGCGGTTCGGGTTCCGGCACCGGTTCGACCTCGTCCTCCACCGGCACGTCGTCGAGTTCGAGCTCGACCTCGTCCTCTGGATCCAGCGCCAACACGTTCATCACGATGGCGGACGTGAACCAGCTGCAGATCACCGCGAACGTCTCCGAGACCGACATCGACTCGATCAAGACCGGCCAGGACGCGACGATCACGCTCAACGCGCTGGCGAACACGCCGGTCGGCGCGACCGTCGCGTCGATCTCGCCGACGTCCACGGTCGTGTCGAACGTCGTCGAGTACGCCGTGACCCTCGACCTGGTCGGCAACCCGCCGAGCGGCGTGCGCCCCGGCCAGTCCGCGTCGATCGTGATCACCACCGGCGAGGCGACCAACACGCTGTACGTGCCGAGCGCCGCGATCACCACGACCGGCGGCAGCTCGTACGTGACCGTGGTGCAGAACGGCAAGGACGTGCCGACCAAGGTGACCACCGGCGTCGTCGGCACCGTCGACACGCAGATCACCAGTGGCCTGAGTCAGGGCGAGACGGTGCTCGAGACGATCGGCACCGGGACTTCGGGGTCGAGCACGACCGGCCGCGGTTTCGGCGGGATCGGCGGCGCGGGCGGCGGCCTCGGCGGCGGCCTGGGCACCGGGACCGGCGGCGTGACCACCGGCACGGGCAGCCGCGGATGAGCACCGGGAACGGAGCCGCGGCCGTCCGCGCCAGCGCCGTCCACATCAGTGGCCTGAAGAAGATCTACGGTGAGGGCGACGCCGCCGTGCACGCGCTGCGCGGCGTGGATCTCGATGTCCCGCACGGCGACTACGTGGCCATCATGGGCGCCTCCGGCTCCGGCAAGTCGACCATGATGAACATCATCGGCTGCCTGGACGTGCCCAGCGCCGGCGGCTACCGGCTCGACGGCATCGACATCGGCAGCCTCGACGAGGCGCAGCTCTCGGTGGTGCGCAACCGGAAGATCGGTTTCGTCTTCCAGTCCTTCAACCTGCTGCCGCGCACCTCGGCCTTCGAGAACGTGGAGCTCCCGCTGGTCTACGGCGGCGTGCGCAGGCTCGAGCGGAGACGGCGCGCGCTCGCGGCCCTGGAACTCGTGGGCCTGTCGGATCGGGTCGACCACCTGCCGAACCAGCTCTCCGGCGGCCAGCAGCAGCGCGTCGCCGTGGCCCGGGCGCTGGTGAACGCGCCCTCGCTGGTGCTCGCCGACGAGCCGACCGGCAACCTGGACACGCATTCCAGCTACGAGGTGATGGGCCTGTTCGACCGGCTCAACGCGGTGGGCCGCACGATCGTGGTGATCACCCACGAGGAGGACATCGCCGAGCACGCCAAGCGATTCGTCCGGCTGGTGGACGGCCGGATCGTCGAGGACCACCGGCTCAGCCCGGCCGACGGCCTGCCGCCGAAGCTGGGCGCCGCGGAACGCGACCATACGCCGCGCGCCACTCCGCGCACCGTCGCAGGGGGCTGAGGCATGCGTATCATCGAGGTCTTCCGGTTCGCGCTGCGCGGGCTGCGGGCGAACAAGCTGCGCTCCGGGCTGACCACCCTGGGCATCCTCATCGGCGTCGGCGCGGTGATTCTGCTGATCGCCGTCGGCCAGGGCTCCGGCGAGGCGGTGCAGGCGCGCATCGACAGCCTCGGCTCCAATCTGCTGCTGATCACGCACCAGAGCAGCGCGGTCGGCCGGGCCGCCTCGACCAGGGGCGGCACGCAGAGCTCGACGGCGAACCTGACCCCGGCGATCGCGCAGGACCTGGCCGGCTCGGATCAGGACCCAGACGTCTCCGTCGTGGCCCCGGTCGCCTCGACCTCGGTCACCGCCACCTTCCAGGGCGCCTCGACCACGATCTCCCAGGTGGTCGGCTCGTATCCGGCCTACCTGCCGATCTCCAACGACGTCGTGTCGCAGGGTGCTTCGTTCACGACGGACGACGTCAACCACGCCAACAAGGTCGTGGTGATCGGGCAGACCGTCGTGACCGACCTGTTCGGCTCGATCAACCCGATCGGCCAGACGATCCAGATGAACAACGTGCCCTACACCGTGGTCGGCGTGCTGGCGAGCAAGGGCGGCGGCAGCACGTTCAACGACCCGGACGACGTCGCCGTCGCCCCGCTGAGCACCGTGCAGGACAGCCTCACCGGCTTCGGCTCGCTCAGCGAGATCGCCGTGCAGGCCACGAACGCGAACGCGACCAACGCGGCGCAGGCCGAGGTCACGAACCTGCTGCTGGCCTACCTCAACGAGACCACCGGCACCGAGCAGTTCACCGTCACCAACGAGGCCTCGCTGCTGTCCACGGCGCAGAGCACGACGCAGACCTTCACCGTGCTGCTGGCCGCGGTCGCCGCGATCTCCCTGCTGGTCGGCGGAATCGGCGTCACCAACATCATGCTGGTCACGGTCACCGAGCGAACCCGGGAGATCGGCATCCGCAAGGCGCTCGGCGCGCCGAAGGGGGCGATCCTCGGCCAGTTCCTGATCGAGGCGGTGTTCTTATCCGTGATCGGCGGGGCCCTCGGCGTGGTGGTGGGCGTCGCGGGCTCCCGCTTCACCATCGACGGCATCAAACCGGTGCTGGTCCCGTCCTCGATCGCGCTGGCTTTCGGGGTCTCCGCGGTGATCGGCCTGGTCTTCGGCTCGCTGCCGGCCAACCGCGCGGCCAAGCTGCACCCGATCGAGGCGCTGCGCCATGAGTGAGACCACGTCAGGAGGCACAATGTCACAGGACACTGAGATCCCGGAGTCCTCCGAGGGCGCGGAGACCACCGAGATCACGCGCGTCGTCGCGGACGCCGACGGGGATCCGGCGGCGGAGCTCAGCGCCGAGGAGCTGCTGTCCATCCCGCCGCGCGCCGACGACCTCGCCGCGGAACTCGCCACCCGTCCGGCCCGGGTGAAGCTGCCCAGGGTCACGCTCGCGCTGGCCGTCGGCGTCCTGCTCGGCGCCGGCTTCGTCGGCGGGGTGCTGGTGCAGAAGCACCTGGGCTCGAGTTCGGGCGGCGGCCAGGCGAGCTCGATCGCCTCCTCGTTCGCCGCGGCGCGCGGCGGCGGTGCGGGCCGCGGCGGGTTCGGCGGCGGTACGGGCACCGGCACCGGCGGATTCGGCACCGGCGGCAGCTCGATCAGCGGATCGATCACCGTCGTGTCCGGCAACACGCTGTACATCACCGCGAGCAACGGCACCGTCTACACGGTCACGACCTCGGGCAGCACCTCGGTCAAGGTCTCCTCGACCAGCAGCCTGAGCCAGCTCAAGCCCGGTCAGACCGTCACGATCTCCGGCACTCAGGGCACCGGAGGCACCGTCACCGCCACCTCAATCACCGCGGGGAACTGAAGCAATGAAACGCATCTATGTCAGCACTCTGGTCTCGGCCGCCGCGGGCATCGCCGCGGTCGGGCTGATCGCGGGCTGCTCGTCCGGCTCCGGATCCGGCGGCACGGCCGCCGCCGGGACCTCGAGTGCGAGCAACGCCGCGTACTCCGCCTACGTCTCCTGCCTCAGCCAGCACGGCGTGAAGCTGCCGAGCGGCGCCGCGTTCGGCGGCCGGCGCAGCCGTCCGGCCGGCTCCGGATTCACCCCCGGCGCGGGCGGCGGCGCGGGCGGGGGCGGCTACGGCGGGTTCGCCTCGGCCAACCCGACGACGTCCGCGGCCATGCAGGCCTGCTCCTCGCTCCGGCCGACCGGTGCCGCGGGCTCCGCCGGGGGCGGCTTCGGCGCCGGCAGCACCCGGCTGACCGCCTTCCGCAACTGCATGACCCAGCAGGGCGAGGCCGTGCCGACCACGCGGCCGACCGCGGCGCCCACGGCCCGGCCGACCGGCGACGCGCGCTACCTGGGCGGCCTCAACCCCGCCGACCCGAAGGTCGCGGCCGCCCTCAAGGTGTGCGCGCCGCTGATCCCGACCGCGTCGGCGAGCCCGAGCGTGACCTCGACAAGCTGACGGCGGCCGGTCATACTCGCAGGTGAGCAGCCTCACCGGGGCTGCTCACCCGCCCCGGGTGCCCGCGTCGAGGCCAAGCCGTGACACTCTTCTCAGCCGTTTTTTGGGCGGTTCGTCCATTCTGGTGAGGTGATTGGAACGGATACGGCGCAGGTGCTGATCGTCGAGGACGACAGCGAGGTGCGCGAGGCCCTGGGCCGCGCACTCAAGCTCGAGGGCTATGGGATCTGCCTGGCGGCGGACGGCCAGCAGGCGCTGAACTCCGTCAGCCAGAGCCCGCCCGACCTCATCGTGCTGGACGTGGCGATGCCCGGCCTGGACGGACTCGGCGTGGCCAGGGCGCTGCGCGCCGCCAACGACCGGACCCCGGTCCTCATGCTCACCGCGCGCGACGCCGTGCAGGACCGGGTGCTCGGCCTGAACGCCGGCGCCGACGACTACCTGGTCAAGCCCTTCGCGCTGGCCGAGCTCGTCGCCCGGATCAATGCCCTGCTGCGCCGCGCCGTCGTCGAGCCGCCGCTCGAGCCCGGCCTGCTCAGCTGCGGCGACCTGGTGCTCGACCTCGGCGCCCGCCAGCTGCGCCGGGCCGGCCACACCGAGGACCTGACGAAGATCGAGTTCGATCTGCTGGAACTGTTGCTGCGCAACGCCGGCCGCGTCGTGACCCGCGAGCTGATCCGCGACCGGGTGTGGGGTTACGACGGCGTCCCCGGCTCGAACTCGATGGAGGTCTTCATCTCCGTGCTCCGCCGCAAGACCGAGCCGGGTGCCTCACCGCGTATGATTCACACTGTGCGAGGCGTGGGTTACACGGTACGGACCCCCGCGTGACGTGAGGAAACCGGTGACGGTCCGGCTGAGGCAAGGCGAGTGGCGCTGGGGCAAGCGCAAGCTCCGCACCCGCATGATCATCGCGGCGACGATCGCGGTATCGGTGGGCATCGGCGCGTGCGTGGTCTTCGGCTATGTCGCCGTGCGCCGGGAACTGCTCGCCAATATGGACGCGCAGCTGGCCAGGCAGGCCTCCGGCCTCTCCGTGATGACCAAGTACCAGCTGAACAAGCCCAAGCCCGGCTCGACCAAGGGCAAGAGCGGCGGCAACAGCCCCGCCGCCGAGCGCGCGTACGCCATCGCCTACGGCCACCGCTTCGGTGACGCGGTCGGCATCTCGCAGTTCGTCTCCTCGAACGGCAAGACCGTCCCGGCGCAGTCCCCGACCGTGATGAACTCGGGCAACGTCAGCACGATCCCGCTCATCTCCGACGACCTGAAGGTCGCCGCCGGCCTGTCCCCGGACGGCTTCCGGACCATACAGCTCAACGGCGGCGCCGCGCGCGTGTACACGATGCACATAAACGGCACCAAGGAAGCGGTGATGGTCGCGCTTCCGTTGTCCGGCATCGACACCGAGCTCAAGCAGCTCGAGATCGAGCTCGGCCTCGGCGGGCTCGCCGGCATCGTCCTCGCGGTGGCCCTCGGCTGGTGGGTGACCCGCACCGCCCTGCGCCCGGTGGCGCAGCTGACCGACGCGGCCGAGCGCATCGCCAAGGAACCCAGGGAACTGGCACACCGTATCGACCTCGGCAGGCGTTCGCACAAGGATGAGCTGGGCAGGCTCGCCGTCAGCTTCAACGCGATGCTCGCCGCCGTCCAGGACGCCGCGAAGAAACAGCGGCAGCTGGTCGCCGACGCCTCGCACGAGCTTCGCACGCCGCTGACATCCCTGCGGATGAACGCCGAGGTCCTCGACAAGTTCGACCGCCTCGACGACGTCGACCGCAAGCGCGTCATAGACTCCCTGCTCACCGGCATCGACGAACTCACCGGCCTCGTCGCCGACACCATGGAGCTGGCCCGAGGCGAGGAACCCGAAGCCGTCGTGACCCAGGTCCGCTGGGACGAACTGATCAAGCGCGTCGTCGACCGCGCCAGCCTGCACTGGCCCGAGGCCGACTTCCGCGTCACGACAGAGCCCTGCACCGTGCACGGCGTGCCCGACCGCCTCGAACGCGCCGTCGGCAACCTGGTCAACAACGCCGCCAAGTTCTCCGGAGGCGTGGGCCTCGTCGAGGTGAATCTCGACATCCGCGGCGTGCTCACGGTCCGCGACCACGGCCCCGGCATCCCCGAGGAAGACCTCTCGCACGTCTTCAACCGCTTCTACCGCTCCGCCGAGATGCGCGACCGCCCCGGCTCCGGCCTTGGCCTGGCGATCGTCGCCCAGGTCGCCGAGTCGCACGGCGGCAAGGTCACCGCCCGCAACGCCCAGCCCGGCCCCGGAGCGCTGCTCACCCTGGAGATCCCGGCGGCGGAGTAGCCAGTGCGTCAGACCACGGCGAGCCGGTCGACCAGCAGTTCCACCCTCTGCTCGGCGTACTCCGGCGGGAGTCGTCCCGCTCGGGTCAGGGTGGCCAGCCCGTGCAGGGCCGCCCAGAACACCTCGGTGAACAGCCCCGGGTGGACGCCGTCCCCGGCGACCTCGCCCAGGCTCTCCAGCAGTGCGGCGAAGGCGTCCTTCAGCGGCTCCGGGGTGTCCTCCTGCGCGAACGCCAGGCCGCCGTCGAGCCGGAACATGGCGTCGTAGACCGCCGGGTTGCGCGCGGCGAAGTCGAGGTAGGTGCGGGCGAGGGCGGTGACCCGGGCGCGCGGGCCGTGCGCGGCGGAGGTCGCGGCCCGCACCGCCGCGGCCATGTCGGCGGCACCCTCGAGGGCGACGGCGCCGATGATCTCGCGCTTGCCGCGGAAGTGGCTGTAGAGGACGGGCTGGCTGTACTCGATGTGCTCGGCGAGCCGGCGGGTGGTGACCGCGTCCCAGCCCTGCTGCTCGGCGAGTTCGCGGGCTGTGGCCACGATCAGGCGCTCGCGGTCCGTCCGTTCGCGCTCCTTGCGTTCCTGTACCGACATGATTCGATTCTAGCACCGCTAGACAAGCGAGCGGCAGTAGTACTAGCGTTGCCTCATCAGCTAGCGACGCTAGATCCCAGGAGGGTCATCATGCTCACCGCACTCGAGGTCTTCACCACCGTGGAAGTCGGCCTGATGGTGGGCGTGGAGTTCTCCGTCGCCTTCGTCATGAACCGGATCTTCAACGCACTCCCCGACGACAGCGGCCAACTCGCCCGCGCCCACGGAGGCCGGATGCTCGGCGCCGTGATGCCATTCTGGTACATCGGCTCGCTCATCCTCAGCGCGGTCTGGGCCATCACCGGATGGCACCACCACGGCGCCGGCCTCGTCGTCATCGCCGCCGTGCTGCTGATCGTCAGCGTGCTCATGTCGGTCCTGCTGCTCGTGCCGATCAACAACCAAAGCAAGACGTGGACCCCCGAGAACCGGCCCGCCGACTGGAAGGAGCAGTCCAGCCGCTGGGACCGCTACCACTACGTCCGCGTCGTCGTCATCATCGCCGCCTTCGCCTTGCTGGCCACCGCCCTTGCCTGAGCCCGCGGCCGGTACGCGCCCTAGGCCTCTTCCTCGGCTGCCCGCGCCAGACCCTGTTCGATCTTTGCGAGAAGCGCCCTGGCTTGCGTGCGCTCGTCGTCGGCGAAACCGCTCGTGCAGAGTTCTTCGAGGCGTGGCCAGATCGCCTCGACCTGGGCGCGCAGCGCCTGGCTCGCCTGGGTCGGTTCGATGATGATCGCGCGGCGGTCGGTCGGGGACGGCTTGCGGCGGACGAATCCCGCGCGTTCGAGGCGCTGCACAGACCGTGTCATGGTCGCCGCGTCCGAGCCGAGCAGCCGTATCAGGGCGGCGGGTTGCTGCGGGCCGTCCGCCCACAGCCGCATCATGATCGCCTCCTGGCCGGGGTGCAGGCCGGCCGCGCGCAGCAGTTTCCCGATGAGCACGTGGTGGAGCCGCGCCGCCCGGAACAGCGCCTCGCTGACCGTGCTCGGCTCCACGGTCGGGTCGAGTCGGCAGCCGTAGTCCGGGACGGGGTACTCGGAGCCGCTCTGATGGTCGTCGTGCATCGCGCGCCTCCTCCACTACCTGCCGCTGCTACCAGGCAGGTGCCTGTCCGAACAGCATACTGAACACGTCGACCAGGCCGTTCCGAGCTCAGTTAGATACCACAGGTCAGGACGATGTTAGCTGGGTCACAATCGCCTATGCGCGGATGGCTTCTCGCAAGTTACTTGTTCGGCCAGGTAACTGCAATCGGCCGACGAGTACGTCAATCGAGGGACAAGACATGAACGACGACGAATTCAACGCGTGGAACAAGAAGGTCATCGAGGAGTTCCGCGCCAACGGCGGTAGGCTCGTCGGCCAGTTCGCGGACGCGCCGATCCTGTTGCTCTACACCAAGGGCCGGCGCAGCGGCAAGCAGTTCCTCAACCCGCTCGCCTACTACGCCGACGGCGACCGCTACCTGGTGTTCGCCTCCAAGGGCGGCGCCGACAAGCACCCGGACTGGTACCTCAACCTGGTCGCGTCGCCGGCCGCGCACATCGAGGTCGGCACCGAGTCCTTCGACGTGCGGGTGACCGAACTCGAGGGCGAGGAGCGCGACCGCCTCTACGCGGCACAGTCCGAGCTCATGCCCAACTTCGCCGAGTATCAGGCCAAGACGACGCGGCTCATCCCCGTCGTCGCGCTCAGCCGGGTCTGACCCATGCGGTCCGCGCGACGTCCGGCTGCGTTGTCGGCGGCTTCGGGTAAGACTGTGGGACGACGGGAGTTCGTGATTCCTCCGAGGAGGTAGGGGCCGATGGACGCGGTTGGATGGCTGCTGGACGGCGACCCGGCGATCCGGTGGCAGGCGATGCGGGACATCACGGATGCGTCGGCGGACGAGATCGAGGCGGAGCGGGGGCGCGTCGCGGGTGAGGGCTGGGGCGCGCGGCTACTGGGGTTGCAGCTGCCAAGTGGGCAGTGGACGACGCAGACGCCCGAGTTCGACTCGCCGCGTGCCGCCGAGTGGTGGCATTCGCTCGGGGCGGCGCGGCAGGGGACGCTCTTTCCGCAGGGGACCTCGACGACGACGAGCTTGGCGCTGCTGCGGGACTTCGGGCTGCCCGCGGACGATCCGGCCGCCCGGCGGGCAGTCGGGCTGGTGCGTGACCGGGTGCAGTGGGAGCACGACGGCGAGCCGTACTTCGACGGGGAGACTGAGCCCTGCATCAACGGCAGGACCGTGGCGATCGGCGCGTACTTCGGCGAGGAGGTGGCTCCGGTCGTGCAGCGGCTGCTGAGCGAGCAGATGAGCGACGGCGGGTGGAACTGCGAGCAGGAGAACGGGTCTACGCGCGGGTCGTTCCACACCACGATCAACGTGCTCGAAGGGCTGCTGGAATACGAGCGGGCCGTGGGGAGGGCTCCGGGCGGCCCGGATGCTCCGGACTCGGCGGACGTGACGGCCGCTCGGCTGCGCGGACAGGAGTATCTGGTCGAGCGGCGGTTGATGCGGAGACTGTCGACGGGCCAGGTGATCGAGCAGGACCGCAAGACGGAGGCGGCCGCGACCTGGGATCAGTTCTCTTACCCGACGTTCTGGCATTACGACGTGCTCCGCGGCCTCGACTACCTGCGCGCGGCGGGCGCCGCTCCGGATGAGCGGCTGGCGGCGGCGATCGAGTTGGCCGAAGCCAAGCGCGGCGCGGACGGGCTTTGGCCGCTGGAGAATCCGCACGACGAAGGGCTTCACTTCGCGATGGACGAGGGCGAGGGGAAGCCGAGTCGGTGGAATACGCTGCGTGCTCTGCGAGTGCTCAAGTGGTACGGCCGCTGAACCGCGCTGAGCCCTGAACCGCGCTAGCACGACCTGGCGACCGAACCCCCGTCAGCGGTGGACGAGGGCGAAGAGGCGTTCCCAGCGTTCTGCGATGGCGTCGGGGCTGTAGCGGGCGACGGATTCCGGGGCGGCCTTGGCGAGTGTGCCGCGGAGGGCGCCGTCGTCGATCAGCTTGCCGAGTTGGTCCGCGAACGCCTCGGTGTTGCCGAGGGAGACGAGGGTGCCGTCGCGCAGGATCTCGCGTACGCCCGGGGCGCAGTCGAACGCGACGCAGGGCAGGCCGCACGCGAGTGCTTCGAGCAGCGTCATCGGGAAGCCCTCGGCGCGCGAGGTGCTGACGAAGATCGAGCCGGAGCGGAGCGCCTCAGGGACCTGACTCGTGGGGCCCTCGAAGGAGACGGACGAGGCGATTTCGAGTTCGGCGGCTTGGGCTTCCAGGGCAGCGCGGTCGGGGCCGTCGCCGTAGATCTTGAGGCGCCAGTCGGTGCCGGGCCGGGCCTTCACGACGTACGACCAGGCTTCGAGGAGCAGGTCGAAGCCTTTCTCCTGGGAGAGACGGCCCAGCGCGACGCAGACGTGCGTCTCAGGATCGGCGCCGCCGGTTGCGGGGAACGGCAGGGGGTTGGGCATGACGGCGGCGTTGTTCATGCCGCCCTTGGTCGTCCAGTCACGAGCGTCCTGATCGGTCAGGGCCACAAAACGCGGCAGATTCGCGTACAGCTTCTTCACCCGCGTGCCACGACTCGACGCCATCGACGCGGCGTACGACTCGTGGCTCATCCCGATGACCGGGATGCCGCGCGTGTCCGCCTTCGTGATCCATTCCATCGCGAAGACCTGGACGCAGATGATGACGGAGCTGGCCGGGTCGAGGGGCGCGAGAAGGGTACTGAGGCGATCGGCACCGCTCTGCTGGAGACGCAGGTAAGAGCGGTGTTTGAGACCGGCCTTCGGGTGGCGCAGGCGTGCGTCGATGGAAGGCCTCGGTGCCGCGTGGACGGGCTTGTCGTGGAGCAGGGCCGTGCGATACGGCAGCGGGCCGTCGTGGTCGGCCGTGTAGTCGTGCGGACTCGAGACGCCGGCGACGCCCACGAGCAGCACGCGATGGCCCTCGGCGCTCAGCAGATCGCCCATCGAGCGGGCCCAGCGCTGAGCGCCGCCCGCCTCGTCGATGTTGTTGCAGACGATGACGACGTCGCGGGAGACGGTGACGGTCACTTCTGGCCGCCCTTCGCGAAGAAGCGCTGGTAGACGCGTTCCGCGGCGTCGCCGTGCTCGTATTCGCCGAAGCGTCGGGCGAACGCGCGGCGCTCGGCGTGGTGCGAATCCGGCGTCAGGGCGTGCAACGCCTTGAAGAAGGACTCCTGATCGGTGGTGTACGGGCCGGGGGCCTCGGCCTCGAGGTCGAAGTACGTACCGCGATCCCGCGTGTATCCCGCCTTGTCCGGCGCGAAGAAGGCCATCGGCCGGTCCAGCAGCGAGAAGTCGAACATCACCGAGGAGAAGTCGGTGATCAGCGCGTCCGAGGCGAGGAAGAGCTCTGTGACATCGGGGTATTTGGAGACGTCTTGGACGGCGCCGCGGGCCGCTTCGGGGACGGAGACCGTGTTCAGGTAGTGCGCGCGGACGAGCAGCAGGTGCGTTTCGCCGAACTCGCGCGCGAAGTCCTCGAAGGAGAAGTCCGGCCTGAACGGACCGGAGGTGCTGCGGAACGTCGGGGCGTAGAGCAGCACCGTCTTGTCGGCGGGGAAGCCGAAGCGGGCCCGCAACGACGCGGAGAGCTCGCCGCGCTCGGGGGACAGCAGCAGGTCGTTGCGCGGATAGCCGAAGCGCAGCGGCTCGGCGCGCATCTCGAAGGCCTCGACCAGGGTTCGAATATCCCACTCGCCGCGCACGAGAAAGTGGTCGAACCGGTTCACGGCGCGAGACAGCGCCTTCCGCTGACCGGTCAGCATCGCCTTGACCTGCGGGGTGTTCACGCCCATCGTCTTGAGCGCCGTGCCGTGCCAGGTCTGGATGTACGTGGTCCGCCCGGGCTTCGCCATCCACTGCGGGAAGCCCTGGTTGTCCACCCAGAACTCGGCGCGGGCGAGTGCGCGCAGGTATCCCCACGAGTTGCGCATCACCAGGTGCGCGTCCTTGGGGAAGCCGTTGGTGTTCTCGGTGTACGACCAGGTCACGCGGCCCGAGTGGCCGTGCCTGCGCAGTGCTTCGTAGATGTACTTGGGACTGTCGCTGTACGACAGGCCCAGGTGGGATTCGAAGACCACTGACCCGCGCTTGGCAGGGAGCCTGCACAGCAGCGCGTAGCCCTTGCGCTTGAGCCGCGGATCGTTGGCCTTCTGCGCAGTCCGGGTCGCCTTCTGCACGAGTCGCAGCATCCTGCCACCGCCGGTGCCGGTGGCGTTGCGCTCGAACGACGCGTTGACCCGCTTCGCGATCGGGTTGCGCGAGGCGATCTGCAGTGTCACGACGCCGCGGTGGTTGATGCGGACGACCCACCGGTCGCCGACCGCCCTGGTGAGCAGCGGCCGCGCGGGCAATTCCAGAGACGCCGCGGCCTCGGGC
This sequence comes from Actinospica sp., assembly GCF_035552695.1. Classification (NCBI taxonomy): domain Bacteria; kingdom Bacillati; phylum Actinomycetota; class Actinomycetes; order Catenulisporales; family Actinospicaceae; genus Actinospica; species Actinospica sp. Next base: position 30,730 of record NZ_DASZKT010000094.1, on the reverse strand, counting down.
AGTTCGATCGCGGTGACGCGCGTGGCCATGGTGCCGAGGTCGCCGGCCTTGAGACGGAATCTGACCTCGAACATCTGGTCCACGACGCCGACCGGCCGCACCGTCTTCGTCACGTCCACCTCGCCGGACCAGCGGATCCGGCTGCCCTCGTGGCGGATCTCGGTCACCTTCACCCGGTACTGCCGCAGCGCGCGCTGGCCGGGCCGGAACTCCAGCTGGGCGCTCAGCGGGACATCGGACGGGACCTTGCCGAGCGGGTTCACGGTCTCGCCGGAGATGCGGATCCTGCCCGACTTCCGGCCGACGGAAACGACTTCGAGCCCGGTCAGCCGCGTCGCGAGGTTCGACTCGGGCAGCGACAGCTGGTGGTATCCGGCCTCTGTCACGTCCAGCGCGATGCGGCCGAGCTCGTCGTCCAGGTATCCGTTGTCGCACCAGTAGATCCGGCCGTCCCGCTCGACCAGGTCCGTGCTCACCCGCGTCCGGTCGAGCAGGTTCTCCGCGATCGTGACGATCGCCGGCCAGTCCTCCTTGAGCAGCAGGTAGGCGCCCGCGACCGCGACCCGGTGGTCGCAGCGCGCGAACACGGCCGCCAGCGGCAGCGTCCGCAGGTAGTCGCGGAACAGCCGCCGGCACTCGGCGATGTACTCGTCGGTCTGGTACGGCAGTTCGCGCAGGTAGAGCACGAGGTCGTGCTCGATGAACTTGACCGCCTTGGCCAGCCGGATCGCCTCCCGGCCGTGCTCGTCGGGGAAGCCGTCCAGCACCGCGTCCACCTTGCGGTGGATGCCGATCCGGTCTCGCACGTTGCTGATGTTCGAGCGCTGATTCGAGATCGACTTGGCCGCGACGCGGACCATGACCTCCCAGTAGTACACCGGGTTCGGGATCAGCACGATCTTCCGCGCGTGCAAATACGCCGTCGCCGAGAAGAGCAGGTCCTCCCAGTGGAAGCCCTCCGGGAAGCGGATCGCGTGCTCGCGCAGGAACTCGAGCCGGTAGCACTTGTTCGTCGAGAGGGTGTCGCGCAGCAGGTCCGGCATGTCCGCCGCCGATTCCAGCACCCGCCGCTCGGTGTACATCTCCGGCCACCACGGCACGTCCTCGACCAGGCCGGACCGGTTGAGGTGCCGCCGGATGCACAGGCCGGAGACCAGGTCCGCGTCGTACTCCTCGGCCGCCTGCAGCATGTTCAGGCCCGCGTGCCGGTCCAGGGTGTCGTCCGAATCGAGGAACATCACGTACCGGCCGTGCGCGTGCTCGATGCCGGTGTTGCGCGGCTTCGAGCAGCCCCCGCTGTTCTCCTCCAGGCGCACGAAGCGCACCCGCGGGTCCTCGGCGGCCAGCCTCGCGGCGACCTGGGGGGTGTCATCCGAGGAATGGTCGTCCACGACGACGACCTCGAGGTTGTGCAGCGTCTGGTTGAGCACCGAGCGCACCGCCCCGGGCAGCCGCGCGGCATCGTTGTACCCGATGACGACGACTGTTAAGTCCGGCGTCACGGGCTCGTTCTGCTGCGGCAAGACTTCCTCGCTAACCAGCCGGTCCGGCGTTTTAGGGATGGTATCGGATCGGGTGTCGGACTACGGTTGGCCACCGGATCCCACCGCACCCACACGGATCGAACCGGCCTAGGAGTCAAGCACAGTGCGCACCGCCGCAACCCACGTCACCGCCATCCTGAGCGGCCCGCAGCCCGTGGACGGAGACAGCCATCTGCGCGCGGTCCTCAGCGGGCTCGACGTCACCGTGATCACCGCCGACGGCCCGGCCGCCACCGCTCGCGCCGTGGCCAGCTCCTCGCACTCCGGCAAGATCGCGCTGGTCGACCCGAGGCTGGCGGCGCACACCCACGCGCTCCGGCTCGCGCTGCTCGACCCCAGGTGGGTGGCCGCGCACGCGCCCGGTGTGCTGGTCGTCACCGGCGCGGCACGCGAGTTGCTGGCCGCCGAACTGCGCGCGATGCCGGACCTGACCGGGCACCGGGTGGACGGCAGCTCGCCCGCGGCCCGGCTGACCGCCCCGAGGCTGCTGCTCGCCGACGAATTCGCCGAGCGGCTGCGGACCCAGGGCGTGGACGTGCACGAGACCGCGCTGCCGCCCGGCCTGGTCGCGCGGCTGGTCGCCGAGCCGCTCGCCGCGCGCAAGGACGTGTACGCCGAGATCGCGGCCGTGGACGACGAGGCGATCCGGCTGCGCCGCGCGGTCAAGGGCGACGACGGCCTGTTCACCACGTACTGCGTCTCGACCTGGACGCGTTTCCTCGCCCGCTGGGCCGCCCGGCACGGCTGGACCCCGAACTTCGTCACCACGCTCTCGCTGCTGATCGCCTTGGCGGGCGCCGCGGCCGCCGCCACCGGAACTCGCGCGGGTTATGTCTGTACCGCCTTCGCCCTCTACTTCTCTTTCGCGCTGGATTGCACCGACGGCCAGCTCGCCCGCTACTCGCTCCAGTTCTCGCGCATCGGCTCCTGGCTCGACGCCACGTTCGACCGGGCCAAGGAGTACGCGGTGTACGCGGGTCTCGCGCTCGGTGCCGTGCGCGGCGGCAGTCACGACCACGGCGTCTGGCTGCTGGCGGCTGCCGCGATGGTGCTTCAGACGCTGCGTCACCACATCGACTTCGCCTACCACGAGTCGCTGCGCGGCCAGCCGGCGCCCGAAAGCCCGGTCACCTCGGCCGAGGCTCCGCAGCGCAGCCTCGGCTACTGGGCACGCAAGGTCGTCGTGCTGCCGATCGGCGAACGCTGGGCCCTGATCGCGATCCTCGCCGCGCTCACCAACCCGCGCGTCATCTTCAGTGTTCTGCTGATCTGGGGTGTGCTGGCCGCCGCCTACACGACCGTGGGCCGTGTGCGGCGTTCCTTGGCGGGCAACGGAATCCGCACCGAGGAGGCCGTCGACGCGCTGCGTGCCATGTGCGACCTTCCGCTCGCGATCAAGGCCGCCGCGCGCGAGCCGCTCACCGCCAAGCTCGGCTGGATAACGCCGCCCACGATCCAGCTCGTCGCGTACGTCGTCGCGCTCGGCCTGATCGTCAACGACGCGCTGCTCGGCGCCGCCACCTTCGTCCTTCTCGCGGCAGTGATCTACCACCACTACGACGTCGTCTACCGGATCCGCGCCAATGCCGCGCAGCCTCCGCACTGGCTGTCCGTCGCACTCGGCGGCAACCTCGGCCGCTCGGTGCTGATCGTGGTGCTGGGTACGGCGATCGGCAGCGGTTACGCGCTGAGCGCGGCGATCTGGCTGCTCGCCGGGTACCTGGCCGCCCTCGCGCTCGCCGATTCGGTGCACTTCTGGACCCAGCCCGCGGCCCCGGTGCTGCCCGAGTAAGTGCCGCCTGAGTAACAGAATCTGATCGGTATCGCGCGTTCATGTTGGATTTTGTTAGAATCTGAGGAAGGAGCGGGATCTGGCCTCTGAGCGAAGGTAGGGTCAAGGTATGACGACGTGGCTTGTTACCGGCGGTGCCGGGTACATCGGATCGCACGTGACCCGGGCGCTGCTCGCGGCCGGCGAGGGGGTCGTCGTGCTCGACGACCTGTCCACCGGCGCGAAGGACCGGATCCCGGACGGCGTGCCCGCCGAGATCGCCAAGGTGCACGACCGGGCCGCCGTCGCCCGCGCGATCGCCGGGCACCAGGTCGGCGGCGTGATCCACGTCGCGGCGAAGAAGCAGGTCGGCGAGTCGGTCGAGCGCCCCACCTGGTACTTCGAGGAGAACCTGGAGGGCCTGCGCACGCTGCTCGACGTGGCCGTCGAGGCCGGGGTCGACAAGTTCGTCTTCTCCTCCTCCGCCGCGGTCTACGGCGAGGTGGACGTCGAGCTGGTCACCGAGGAGACGCCGTGCACCCCGGCCTCCCCGTACGGCGAGACCAAGCTCGTCGGCGAATGGCTGATCAAGGACGTGGCGCGGATGCGGCGCCTGGCGGGCGAGGAGTTCGCCTTCGCCAACCTGCGCTACTTCAACGTCGCCGGGGCCGGCGCGAAGGAGCTCGGCGACCCGGTGGCGCTCAACCTGATCCCGATGGTCTTCACCAAGCTGGAGGCCGGCCGGAATCCGCTGATCTTCGGCGAGGACTACGCCTCCCCGGACGGCACCTGCATCCGCGACTACATCCACGTCGCCGACCTGGCCGAGGCGCACGTCGCCGCCGCGCTCCGGCTCGAGCGCGACCCGAAGACCTCGCTCACGCTCAACCTGGGCACCGGCACCGGCGCCTCGGTCAAGGAGGTCATCTCCACGATCCTCGAGCACACCGGCATCGATCTGCCGCCGGTGGTCGTGCCGCGCCGCCCCGGCGACCCGGTCAAGCTGGTCGCCTCGGCCGAGCTGGCGCGGCGGGAGATCGGCTGGTCCGCGAGCCGCGATCTTCGTGACATGATCGTCTCGGCCTGGGCGGGCTGGCGCTTCCAGCACGATCGGTAACAAGCTCGGTGTAATAGTCACCTTGTAGACAGTGGAAGTGTGGTTGGAAGTCATCCACCGATAAGCTGTCAGCCATGATCGGACTCATCCTCGCCGCCGGTGCGGGACGCCGCCTGCGCCCGTACACGGACACGCTGCCCAAGGCCCTGGTGCCGGTGGACGAGGAGCGAGGCCTTACCGTCATCGACCTGACCCTGGCCAATTTCGCGGAGGTCGGGCTGACCGAGGCCGCGATCGTGGTCGGCTACCGGGCCGAGGCCGTGCGGGAGCGCAAGGCGCAGTTCGAGAAGCAGTACGGCCTCGAACTGCACCTCGTGCACAACGACAAGGCCGAGGAATGGAACAACGCGTACTCGCTCTGGTGCGCGCGCGACCTGCTCAAGCAGGGCGTGATCCTCGCCAACGGCGACACCGTGCACCCGGTTTCGGTAGAGCGGACCCTGCTCGCCGAGCGCGCGAAGCCCGGCTACGACGGGCGCGTCGTGCTCGCCCTGGACACCGTGAAATCCCTCGCCGACGAGGAGATGAAGGTCGTCTGGTCCGCCGAGGCCGGGGTCAGGCGCATCACGAAGCTGATGGACCCGGCGGACGCGACCGGCGAGTACATCGGCGTCACGCTGATCGAGCCCGAGGCCGCCGAGGACCTGGCCGACGCGCTGCGCGCCACCTTCGAGCGCGACCCGCAGCTGTACTACGAGGACGGCTACCAGGAACTCGTCGACCGCGGCCTCCGGGTGGACGTCGCGCCGATCGGCGACGTGCCCTGGGTGGAGATCGACAACCACGACGATCTCGCCAAAGCACGGTCCATCGTCGCGAGCGTCTGATGGCCGTTCTCAGTAGGCTGATCCAGGCCCCGGCCGCGGTGCGCATCGGCCCCGGCGTGGCCGCCGAGCTTCCGGCGATCCTGGCCGACCAGCGCATCTCCGCCTCCGGCCGGCTGGCCGTGGCGATCAGCGAGGGTTCCGGCACGCGGTTGCGCGAACAGCTCGCCTGCAAGCTGCCCGAGGACGTCGGCTGGTTCACCGTCAGCAGGGCCAGCCTGGACGCCGCGGTCGACCTCGCCGACCGGGTCCGCGCGGGCAAGGCCCCGTACGACACGCTCGTGGCCATCGGCGGCGGCAAGGTCATCGACGCCGCGAAGTACGCCGCGGCCCGGCTCGGCATGCCGCTGGTCGCGGTCGCCACCAACCTGGCGCACGACGGCGTCTGCTCGCCCGTCGCCACCCTGGAGAACGACGCGGGCACCGGCTCGTACGGCGTGCCGAACCCGATCGGCGTGGTCATCGACCTCGACATCATCCGCCAGGCCCCGCCGCGCTTCGTCCGCGCCGGCATCGGCGAGGCGCTGTCGAACCTCTGCGCGCTGGCCGACTGGGAACTCGCACACCGGGAGACCGGCGAGTCGGTGGACGGCCTGGCCGCGGCGATGGCGCGCACCTCCGCCGAAGCCGTGCTGCACCAGCCGGGCACGATCGCCGACGAGACCTTCCTGGCCGTGCTGGCCAACGCGCTCGTGCTCTCCGGCCAGGCGATGGCCGTGGCCGGAACCAGCCGCCCGGTCTCCGGCGCCTGCCACGAGATCAACCACGCGATCGACCAGCTGTTTCCCAAGCAGGCCGCGCAGCACGGCGAACAATGCGGAGTGGGCGCCCTTTTCGCGACGTACCTGCGCGGCGATCACGCCCTGGCTGCGCAGATGGCCGAGGTGCTGACCCGGCATGAACTACCGGTGACACCTAGGGATCTAGGACTTGGTATCGATCAGTTCGCCGAAGCGGTAACGTACGCGCCGCAGACAAGGCCGGGCAGGTTCACAATCCTGGAGCATCTGGACCTGTCCCGTTCGCAGATTGATGACGCGGTGAAGGGTTATGTCGCTACCTACGCTCGATGAGCTGCGTACCGTCGTTCAGCCGCCGGAGAAGATGCAGCGCCGCAACGGCGAGCACTGGGCCGGCCGGCTGTACATGCGGCGGATCTCGCTGCGCACCACCCGACTCCTCGTCAACTCGCCGATCTCGCCCAACGGATACACCTACCTGATGATCGTGGCCGGGGTGCTGGCGGGCCCGGCGCTGCTGATCCCGGGCATCGGCGGGGCCGTGCTCGGCGCGTTCTTCGTGCAGCTGTACCTGCTGTTCGACTGCGTGGACGGCGAACTCGCGCGCTGGCGGCAGCAGACCTCGATCGTCGGGGTCTACCTCGACCGGATCGGCGCCTACTTCGCCGAGGCCGCGTTCCTGGTCGGCCTGGGCTTCCGGGCGAGCAGCCTGCACCTGGACAAGTGGGCGGTGCTCGGCCTGGCCACGGCCCTGTGCGTGATCCTGGTGAAGTCGGAGAGCGACCTGGTCGACGTCGCGCGCACCCGCGCCGGGCTGCCGGCCGCGACCGAGGGCTCGGTCGTGCCGCGCGCCTCCGGGGCCGCCAGGCTGCGCTCCGTGGCCCAGATCTTCAAGATCCACCGGCTGATCGTCGGCATCGAGTCCTCGATGCTGGTGCTGCTGGCCGGAATCCTGGACCTCTTCGCGCACCACCAGCCGTTCACCAAGGCCGCGCTGGTCATCCTCGCGGTGATCGCCGCGGTGATGGTGGTGCTGCACTTCGTCTCCATCGTGCTCTCGAGTCGGCTGAAGGCCTAGAAAGTGGCCACGGTGACATCTCAAAGCATGCGTCTCGGCGCCGTGATCCTGACGATGGGAAATCGGCCCGCCGAGCTCGTCGACCTGCTGCGGAGCATTTCCGGACAGCAGGGCGACCCGATCGACGTGGTCGTCGTCGGCAACGGGATCAAGGCCTCCGGGCTGCCCGGGCTCGACGGTGTCAGGACCCTGGACCTGCCGGAGAACCAGGGCATCCCGGGCGGGCGCAACCGCGGCTTCGAGGTGCTGCTCGGCCTGCCCGAGGATCAGCGCCCCGAGGCGATCCTGGTGCTCGACGACGACGGCCGGCTGGACGGCGCCGACTCGGCCGAGCACATCCGGTCCGCGTTCGCCGCGAACCCGCGGCTTGGCATCGTCTCCTTCCGGATCTGCGACCCGGTCAGCCACGAGGTGCAGCGGCGCCACGTGCCGCGGGTGCGGGTCGGCGATCCGAACCACTCCTCGCAGGTCACCACGTTCCTCGGCGGCGCGAGCGCGATCCGCTCCGCGGTGATCGACCAGGTCGGCGGCCTGCCCGACGACTGGTTCTACTGCCACGAGGAGACCGACCAGGCCTGGCGCGCGCTGGACGCCGGCTGGACCATCGAGTATCGGGCGGACGTGACCCTGCTGCACCCGAAGACCATGCCGAGCAGGCACGCGACCTACAACTTCAACGTGGCGCGCAACCGGGTCTGGCTCGCGCGCCGCAATCTCCCCGGGGCGCTGGTCCCGGTCTACCTGGGCGTGTGGACCGTGCTCACCGTGGCGCGGCTGCGCAGCCCGGCGGCGCTCCGGGTGTGGTTCCGGGGCTTCGCCGCCGGCTGGCGCACCCCGTGCGGACCGCGCCAGCCGATGGGCTGGAGTACCGTGTGGCGGATGACCAGGCTCGGAAGGCCCCCGGTCATCTGATGGATCTCGACGACATAAGGCGAAGCAGTGAGTGAAACCGGCGGCATCGTGTTGGAGGAGTTGCCTCCTCCGGCGATCGATCCCGAATTCGCCGAGCTCGGCGGCGTCGCGCTGGCGGCGAAGTTCGGGCTGAAGCAGAGCGGCAAGCGTCCGCCGCTGTTCGAGTACGCCGCGCAACTGTGGCAGCGGCGGCACTTCATCACCGGCTACGCCACCGCCAAGAACCGCTCGCTGTACTCCAACGCGCGCCTCGGCCAGCTCTGGCAGCTGCTCACGCCGATCCTGAACGTGGCGGTGTACTACTTCGTCTTCGGCATCCTGTTCACCCAGAGCAAGGGCGTGCCGGACTTCCTGCTCTTCCTGGTCGTCGGCGTCTTCCTGTTCAACTTCCTGCAGACCTCGATGATCAACGGCTCGCGCTCGATCAGCGACCAGCTGGTGCTGATCCGCGCGCTGCACTTCCCGCGCGCCTGCCTGCCGATCTCCGCGACGCTCATCCAGCTCCAGCAGCTCGGCTTCTCCATGGTCATCGTGGTCATCGTCGCGCTGGCCACGGGGCAGACGCCGACGCTGTCCTGGCTCGCGGTGATCCCGGCGCTGGTCCTGCTGAGCGTCTTCTGCACCGGCATGGCGATGATCGTCGCGCGGATGGGCTCGGTGCTCACCGACACCGCGCAGCTGCTGCCGTTCATCAGCCGCACCTGGATGTACCTGTGCGGCGTGATGTACAGCCTCGCCTCGGTCGCCGACAAGGCCGGAGTGCCGCACGTGGTCAAGCTGATGCTCTACTACGACCCGCCGGCGCTGTTCATCACCGTCGTGCGCAACTGCCTGATCAAGGCGCCGGTGGCCGCGAGCTACCCGAACGCGGCGGACTTCCACGCCGCGGTCAACGCGCTGCACCAGCCCGCGTACGCCTGGCTCTTCCTGCTGTTCTGGGCCCTCGCGTTCGGCGTGGGCGGCTTCGTGTACTTCTGGAAGGCAGAGGAGCAGTACGGCCGTGGCTGACACACCGAAGGTCCTGCCGAGTCAGGTGCTGCGCGCCATCCAGGGCAAGGAGGGCGAGCACAGCTACTCCGAGGAGGAGCTGGCCGGCCTGCGCGCGCAGATCATCGAGGAGCGGGCCAAGCGGCGCGCCGAGGCGGCGACGAGCCAGCCGACGGTGATCGTCGACAACCTCAACATCATCTACCGGATCCACGGCGCGGGTACCGGCCGCGGCTCGGCCACCGGCGCGCTCTCCCGCATCGTCTCGCGCCGCGCGGCGCCCACGATCCGCGAGGTGCACGCCGTGCGCGGGATCTCCTTCGTGGCCCGGCGCGGCGAGAGCATCGGCCTGATCGGCCGCAACGGCTCCGGCAAGTCCACGACGCTGGCGGCCATCGCGGGCCTGCTCCCGCCGGAGAAGGGCGGCGGCGTCTACACGGACGGCCAGCCCTCGCTGCTCGGCATCAACGCCGCGCTGATGCCGGACCTGACCGGCGAGCGCAACGTCATCGTGGGCTGTCTCGCGATGGGCATGTCCAGGGTCGAGGCGAACGACCGCTACCAGGGCATCGTGGACTTCTCCCGGATCCAGGAGACCAACCCGCACGCGATGAGCCTGCCGATGAAGGCGTACTCCTCGGGCATGGCGGCGCGGCTCCGGTTCGCGATCGCCGCCTCGCGCGACCAGGACGTGCTGATGATCGACGAGGCCCTGGCCACCGGCGACGCCAAGTTCCAGGCGCAGAGCGAGCAGCGCATCCGCGAGCTGCGGGCCAGCGCGGGCACCGTGTTCGTGGTCAGCCACTCGATGGCCGCGATCCGGGACACCTGCGACCGGGCGATCTGGATCGAGGCGGGCAGGATCCTGATGGACGCCGACGTGGACGAGGTCGCCGACGCCTACGAGGCCTGGTCCAAGCAGGGCTGAGCGCGGCTGAGCGCGGTTGAGCGCGGCTGAGCGTGCCTGAACGCGGTGAGCACGGGCGCTGTGGTGACCGCGGAACTGCGGTGAACGCAAGATTGCTGCACGGTTAAGTCTAATTTAAGACGGATCTGTTACGTAGATCGCACGTCTGGCGGCGCCCGCTCGTTAGTCTCTGTTCGAAGACCTTGGGACAGAGCTAGGCGGGCGCGGCGTGAATATCGTGGGCAAGGGGTTCTTGCTCCTGCTGGGCTGCGTCACGCTGGCGTCGGCCGGCATGACGCTGTGGCTGTGGCCCCGGCTCGCCGGACGCGGCCCGCGGCCGTTGGCCGGGCGGATCGGCCTGCTGCTCGGCACGCAGCTGAGTCTCGCGGCGACCTTTCTGTTCACGATCAACGCGCTCGGCGGCTTCTACACGTCCTGGGCCCAGCTGTTCGGCGACTCCTCGGCGCAGTACAACCTGAACAACGCCGGAGCGGCGGGCGCGGCCGCGCACGACACCCAGCAGCTGACCGTCGCCTCGGACGGCCATGGCCGGTTGGTGGGCGTGCGCAGCGGCGTAGCGGCCCAGGTGGCCGTGTTCACCCCGGCCGGCTATGCATCGCCAACGTCCCCGCCGCCGTCCGCGTCCCCGCCGTCGTCCCCGTCCCCGCCGTCGTCCGCGTCCCCGCCCTCCGCCACCCGGTATTTCCCGGTCGAGATCGTGGACCTGACGGGCCATTCGGCAGGCCTTTCGACGAGTGGCCCGCTCCCGAACTTCCAGCAGATCGCCACCGGCTATCACCTGATCGTCGCCGTCGTCACCGCCCCGGCCGTCATCCCCGGTGTGAACGTTCCGGCGGGAACGCAGGGTGAGTTGTTCTGGTCCCAGGACCTGCGTGCCGCGCTGATCGCGCACTACCGGGTCGACACGTCCCCCGCCGACTGGGGCGTCGCGGGCGTCGCCCAGTCCGGCGGTGCCGCGATCAACCTCGCCGTCCAGGACTCGACGAGCTACGGCCTGGCCGCGGCCGTCGGCAACTGGACGAGCGCTCTGCCGCAAGACAGTTGGCCCGGCATCGACAAGTACCTCGCGGCCGTGCCCACCCCCGCCGTCCGCCTGCTCTACGACCCGACGGCCCCCGACATCCCGAGCAAGCTGCGCCTGACGGAGGGAACACTGCAGGTGGCCACGCAGTCGGGACTGACCCTCACCAGCGCACTCGACTGGCTCGGCGCGTCGATCCGGGCGAACGCGGGGGTGGTCGCATGAACCTCCCCCTCACCGGCAATACGCTGCTCGCCGTGTTTGCGCTGCTCGTGCTCGCCGCGCTCACCGGCGTGCGCTTCGGTGTGTCGATCCGGGTAAATGCGGGGGTGGTCGCGTGAGCGTCCCCCTCACTGGTAACGGCCTGCTCGCCGTGCTTGCGCTGCTCGTGCTCGCGGCGCTCACCGGCGTGGTACTGCTGTGGCGCAAGCTGTCCGGCAAGACCTGGCGGCACGTACTCGGCCGGATCGGCGTACTCGGCGGCGCTCAGCTCGTGCTGGTCCTGCTGCTCGCCGCGTTCTGCAACGACTACTTCGGCTTCTACAGCTCCTGGCACGACCTGCTCGGCTTCGCGTCCCAGGCGGTCGACCAGAACCAGGCCCACCCCTTGGGCCCCGCCTCCGGCTCCGACGCCCCGGACGGTCCCGGCGCCCCCGGCCAACCGCACCGCGCCCTCCTCACGATTCAGTCCATCAGTGGTCTGAGCCTCCCCAGCGGCACCGTCCCGTCCGCCACCGGCGAGACCCAGGATGTCACCATCCTCGGCGCGAGCACCGGTCTCAGTACCCACGCGGTCGTCTACCTCCCCCCGCAGTACTTCCAGAGCGCATACCGCGGCTACGACTTCCCCGCAGCCATCGTCTCGACCGGCTACCCCGGCGACATCACCGGCCTCGAAGACCGGCTCAAGTACCCGTACCGCCTGCTGACCGGCATCAACAGTCGCCAGGACAAGCCGGTCGTGCTCGTGATGACCCAGCCGTCCCCAAGCAGCGTGGGCGGCGTCGACACCGAGTGCACCAACGTCCCCGGCGGCCCCCAGGTGAACACGTTCTGGGCCCAGGACATCCCCCGCGCCATCGAGGACCAGTACCGGGTCACCTCCGCGGCCGGGGGCTGGGGCGTCATCGGCGACTCGACCGGCGGCGACTGCGCCCTCAAGGTCACCCTGATGAACTCCGACAAGTTCTCCGTCGCGGCCTCCCTATCAGGGGGCTACGACGCCCCCCAGGACATCACGACCGGTGACCTCTACGCCACGCCGCAGTTCAGGGACCTGAACAACGTCATGTGGCGCATCGAGCACCTCCCCAAGCCCCCCGTCTCAGTCCTGCTCACCAGCAGCCGCTCCGGCGAGAGCGACTACGCCGCCGTCACCCGCTTCCAGCAGTTGACCGCCGGCACTCCCACCCACACCTCCACCCTCATCCGCAACGAGGGCGGCCACAACTTCACCACCTGGAACGCCGAGATACCCCCCGCCCTGCAATGGCTCACCAACACCCTGCGTTCCCCGACCGCGCTCCCCAACCCCGGAAGCTGAACGGTATTTCCGTCACAGCATGTCCGTCACAGCGCGACGGGCTGATCGGGCGGGAGGCCGTCTCTCAGCGAAGGGTGAGTGCGGGCTGCACGTGCGTCATCTCCGCGGAGACGTCCCATAGCAGACGTGCCAGTTCGGGATCGCGGGCGGCCTTCGCGGGCCTGACGGGCTTCGGCGCGCTGCTCATCTGCATGAAGCCGCCTGGGCCGACGAAGCCGCCGCCGGGGACGTCGTCGGCGAAGGCGGCGTACAGCGTCTCCAGGGCGGTGTCGGCCGGTGTCTGTGCGAACAGGCGCATGAAGGTGCGGATCAGCAGGCCCTCGGACCCGCCCGACTTCGTGATCGCGTCGGTGGCCGCCGCGCCGGGGTGAGCGGCGACAGCCAGCACGTTCGAGCCCGCCGCGGCCAGCCGGCGCTGAAGTTCGGCGACGAACAGGAGGTTGGCGAGCTTGGACTGCGCGTAGGCGGCCGAGGCGCAGTAGGGCCTGCGCTCCCAGTTCAGATCGTCGAAGTCGATCTTGCCGAACCGGTGGGCGTTGGCGGACACCGCCACGACCCGGCCGGTCACGTGCTCGAGCAGCAGATTGGTCAGCGCGAAGTGGCCGAGGTGATTGACGCCGAACTGCGCCTCGAAGCCGTCACCGGTCCGGGTGAGCGACGGCGGCATCACGACTCCGGCATTGCAGATCAGCAGGCTGATCTCACCGTCCCAGTCCCGGGCGAAGCGGCGGACGGAGTCCAGGCTCGCGAGATCCAACTCGCGCACCTCGGTCTGCCCGGTCCGCGGATCACCGCCGGGATCGTGCCGGTGCCCGGCCGCAGCGTTCCAACACGTCCACCATCTGCCGGACCACCGGCTCGGTCGAGCACTTCGCCAGGCGATCGGGCACGAAATCCCGGACCTGATACATAAACGCGTGCGTCCTCAGCCCAGCCGCCACCCAGGCAGGAGTCGAGTCGCCGCGCTGCCGCGCTCCGCCGACACTCAACTCAGCGGCCGTCCGACACCGTCACCATCGCCGTGCATACAGCCCACGGGAAGCCGCGCCGCATGGTTGGTCTGGGGCGAAGGCCGCTGGACAGGTATCGGCATCCTGACATCTCTTTAGGGCGCTGACCTGCAAGAAAAGCGATGATGGGATAGGAATCCGGGCCCCGCTTCAAGTGCCCTTGGCGCGATTCGAACGCGCGACCTACCGCTTAGGAGGCGGTTGCTCTATCCCCTGAGCTACAAGGGCGGGATACCGGGACAGCTTACAGGTTGGTGGTCTTGGGCCAGAAACAAGATTGCCGGGCGGGCGGAAATCCAGGTGCGGGGCGCGGTGGGGGCGACGTACTGTCCGTAGCATGCGCCAACTGCCAGCACGGGAACCAGGAGTGCCGGACAGCCGGTCGGCCGCGCGGTACCTGATGTGGGTGTGGCGGGAGCAGTGGCGCTCGCAGGTGCTCGCGATGAGTTGGGGCGTGGCGTGGATGCTGGCGCTCGCGGTGATGCCGGCGATGATCGGGCGGGCGATCGACCAGGGGTTGCTGGAGCGGTCGACGACAGGGCTCGTGACGTGGACGGGCGTGGTGCTGGGGCTGTCGGTGTTCGCGGCGGTGGCGGGTGCGATGCGGCACCGGAGCGCGATGACGAACTGGCTTTCGGCCGCATACGTCACGATCCAGGTAACGTCGCGGCACGCGGTGAAGGTTGGGGCGGACCTGCCACGGCTGATCGCGAGTGGGGACGTGTTGGCGATCGGGACGACGGATGTCGAGGCGGTAGGGGGCAGCTTCGACATCCTCGCGCGGCTCTGTGGTGGGCTCGTGGCGACGGTCGTGGTCGCGGTCATCATGCTGACCACGTCCGTTCCGCTCGGCTTGGTGGTGCTGGTCGGTGTGCCGCTGATGATGGCGTGCACGGTGCTGTTGCTGCGTCCGCTGCATAGGCGGCAGGACACGTACCGCGAACTGCAGGGAGCGCTTTCCGATCAGACGGTGGACATCGCGCAGGGCATCAGGATTCTGCGGGGGATTGGCGGCGAGGAGGCGTTCTCCGCGCGCTACGCCTCCGGATCTCAGCGCCTGCGCGGCCTCGGCATACAGGTCGGGCGGATCGAGTCGCTGTTCGCTGCGCAGGAAGTGCTGCTGCCGGGGCTGCTCACCGGGCTGGTGACGTGGCTTGCGGCGCACTTCGCGCTGCACGGCGAGATCACGGTCGGCCAACTGGTGGCCTTCTACGGCTATGCCGCGTTCCTGGTCATGCCGCTTTCGTTTTTCGGTGAGGCGGCGAGCTCGGTGACCCGCGGCCACGTCGCGGCGGAACACGTCATCAGACTGCTGCGTATCAGCCCACCGATCGAGGAGCCGGAGTCCCCGGTTGCCCCGCCACCAAACGGCGTGCCGCTGGCCGACGCCGCTTCCGGTCTGACGATTACTCCAGGAGAGTTGCTCGCGGTTGCCTGCGCCGAACCGGAGGACGCCGAACGGCTGGCCAACCGCCTGGCCCGTTACACGGACGACGGAGCCGCGACGCTCGGAGACGTGCCGCTGAACTGTCTGCCGGTGAGCGTGGTGCGTGAGCGGATTCTGGCAGCGGGCAACGGAGATCGCGTCTTCGCGGGCACGGTGCACTCAAGCCTGTCCGGTACGAAGAATCCGCCGGACGAGGCAGTGATGGCGGCACTGAACGCGGCATCGGCCGAGGACGTCGTCGAAGCGCTCGAAGACGGCCTGAGCGCCCTGGTCGAGGAGAAGGGCCGGAACTTCTCCGGCGGGCAGCTGCAGAGGCTGCGTCTCGCCAGAGCCTTGATCGCGGATCCGGAGTTCCTGATCGCCGTCGAGGCGACAAGCGCGGTGGATGCGCATACGGAAGCGCGCATTGCCGAGCGCATCGGCGCCTATCGAGCGGGACGGGACGGGCTGCGAGGGACTGTGCTGTTCACGACGAGCCCGTTGGTACTGGATCACGCGGACGTCGTCGCATATGTAGAGGGCAGCCGCGTGGTGGCGACGGGAAGGCATGCGGAACTGCTCGCCAGCCAGCCCGGGTACCGGCTGCTGGTGACGCGCGGCGAGGACGAGTCGCAGGACGCTTCGAAGGATGAGAAGGATGAGGAGGATGAGGAGTCGCGGGACAGTGCGCATGACGCCTCGAAGGATCAGCCGCAGGACGAGTCGCGGGCCACGGTGGGCGAAGCGCTGGACGCCGCGGATGGCGAGCTTGAGCGAGTGGTGCAGTCATGACGGTGCGTGGACGGCTCGCAGGGCGTTGTTGGCGGAGGGCGGGCGACGTGGCGGGTGGCGGGCTTGGGCGAGTGGTGAGGTCATGACGGTGCGCGGGCGGCTTGCGGGGTGTTGTTGGCGGAGGGCGGGCGACGTGGCGGGTGGCGAGATCGACGGAGCGGTGCGGAGGCGACGGGGCGCGGTTGCCTCGCCGGGCGTTGTCTGCGGGGAGCGTCGACGTGGTGGCGGCCGGCGGGCTTGAGCGAGCGGCAGTCATGACCGCGTGCGGACGCCTCACCGGGCGTTGTCGATGGAGGGGATCTTCGTGGCGGGCGGCGGGCTTGGGCGAGCGGTGGTTATGACCGGGCGCGGGCGTCTTGTAGGGCGTTATTGGTGGAGGGGGTTGGACTGGCGGGCGGAGGCCTTGTGGGGTGGTGGTGCGGTCATGACGGGGCGTGAGGGAGAGGAGGTGGTTTGGAGGTGAGTGCGGTGACGTTGCCGATTGCGGATCGGGCGGCGGTTCGTGGGTACGCGGCGGACATCGGGAAGCGGTATCGGCGGGAGCTCGTGGGAGTTGTGGCGCTGGCGTCGCTGGCGACGATCGCGGGGCTCTTCGGGCCGCGGCTGCTCGGCGAGATTGTGCAGGCCGTGCAGGGTGGGACTACGTCAGGACACATCGATGTGCTGGCCGGGCTGCTCGTCCTCGCCATCTGCGTGCAGGGCGCGCTCAGCCGCTATGCGTATATGGCGGGGAAGAACTTCGGCGAGACGGTGCTCGCGGAGTTGCGCGAGAACTTCGTCGACAGTGTGCTGGATCTGCCGCTCTCGACGGTGGAGCAGGCGGGGAGCGGCGACCTGATCAACCGGGCCTCGCGCGACGTGGGTGCGCTGCGGATCGCGGCGCAGCAGGGTATTCCGGCGGTGCTCGCCGCGGTTACGTCGTCCTTGCTCACCCTGGTCGCGCTCGTGGTGGTCTCGCCGTTGCTGGCGGCGGTCACGCTCATCACGCTGCCGCCGATCCTGTTCGTGGCGCGCTGGTACCTGAATCGTGCACGCGAGGGCTACTTGGCCACGAACGCCAGTTACTCGACCATGATCGAGAACCTCGCGGCCGCCGTTGAGGGCGCGCGGGCGGTCGAGGCATTGCAGCTCGGCGGGCAGCACATCGCGCAGACCGATCGGGACATCGCGGCCTCGTACCGGACGGAGAGGTACACGCTGCGGCTGCGCAACATCTTCTGGCCGATCGTCGACGTCTGCCAGTTGGCACCGGCCGGGCTGATGCTGCTGCTCGGCGGTATCGGTTACACCCGCGGTTGGGTCAGCATCGCGCAGGTCACCGCGGCGACGCTATACGTGCAGCAACTCGTCGCGCCGATCGGCACGTTGGCCGACTGGCTCGACACGATCCAGACCGGTTCGGCCTCGCTCTCCCGGCTGCTCGGCGTCACGCAGATTCCGGCGGACCGCGTTGCCGCCGAGGGCGTGCGGCCGGACGACGCGGACCCCCGGCTCGAGGCGCGCGCGGTCGGCTTCTCGTACGTGCCGGGCCGCGAGGTGCTGCGCGACATCGACCTGACGGTGCGTCCGGGCGAACGGCTGGCCATGGTCGGCCCGTCCGGCGCGGGCAAGTCCACGCTCGGACGGCTGCTCGCCGGCATCGGTGCGCCGGGCCGCGGCCGGGTGAGCGTCGGCGGCGCCTCGCTCGTCGAGTTGCCGCTCGACGAGCTGCGCGGCCAGGTCGCGCTCGTCACGCAGGAGCACCACGTGTTCGTCGGCACGCTGCGCGAGAACGTCACGCTGGCCCGGCCCGACGCCTCGGACGAGGAGATCCACGCCGCATTCGCCGCCGTCGACGCCGACGCCTGGATCGCAGGGCTCGGCGACGGCCTCGACACGCGGCTCGGTTCCGGAGCGCTGGAGCTCAGCGCCCCGCAGGCCCAGCAACTCGCTCTCGCCCGGCTCGTGCTGGCCGACCCGAACATCCTCGTCCTCGACGAGGCGACGGCCCTGCTCGACCCGCGCGCCGCCCGCCACCTGGAGCGCTCGCTGTCCGCGGTGCTCGAGGGCCGCACCGTGATCTCGATCGCGCACCGGCTGCACACGGCACACGATGCGGACCGGGTGGCGGTCGTCGAGGACGGCCGGATCGCCGAACTCGGCTCGCATGCGGATTTGATCGCGGCGGGAGGGGCGTACGCCCGCTTGTGGGACAGCTGGCACGGCGCGTCCGACCAGACTTTGCCGGATGGACAGACGGATTGGCTACCATCGGAAGCGCTATGAGTTACCAGGATGACGAGTACGACGAGGACTGGGGTCGCGACGAGCGCACCCTGGTCGCGGCTTCGGGGTTCGAGCAGACGCGGGACGACACCGACTTGGGCTGGGGCGAGCGCACCTGGTCGGACAACCCCGCCGGCAGCGACCCGGATATCGAGCGCTTCCTCGAGGAGCGCCCCCCGCACCACGGCGACTAGACCAGCGAGAACAACGAGAACAACAAGAACAGGCAGACCTGCTCAAGTCGCTTGCCGGTGTTGATCGGTGAGCGGCTGATGCGTGTACGGCGTTGTGCGGGACGGGCGGAACTCCTCGATCTGCTGAGCGATTCGGCTGCTCGGCGGCTAAGTCGCGTGCATCGGCGCGGTCGGGCGCGGGGTCGGCCGCAGGGCGGGGGCAGCGCGCGAATCGTGCGGGGCGGCGTGTCTGAGGACGGCGGCGCCGGCGGGGGCCGGGCGAGTCGCCGTGATGCCGAGGGCCAGGGCGGCTCCGGTCAGCAGGGATGCCGCGCTGCGGTGACGCCTTCGGCGCAGCCGGTGCCTGGTCAGAACCGGTCTCAACTCCACGGGGTATGCCTCGAACATGGTTCGCTCCTCTCTCGGAGTACGTCTCGGTGCGACTCTCCGAGATCCAGTATGCATGAACATTCTGGACTGCGCATGTTTTTCCGGAGTGGTTGAACCGTTTGGTCAGAACGTGTTCTGTGAGTAGGTCAGAACGTGTTCTGTGAGCGCGGAGTGGACAGGGTGGGCGAGGATATCGCACAATTGGCACTCGACGTATCAGAGTGCCAATCGGGAGCGTGACCGTGCCGACGTACCAGTACCAGTGCACCGAGTGCGGCGAGGCGCTCGAAGTGGTTCAGAAGTTCACCGACGACGCGCTGACCGTCTGCCCGGCCTGCGAGGGCAAGCTGCGCAAGGTCTACTCCGCGGTCGGCATCGTGTTCAAGGGCTCGGGCTTCTACCGCACGGACAGCCGCAGCGGCTCGTCCAGCTCCAGCGCGCCCGCCGCCAAGTCGGAGGGCAAGTCCGAGGGCAAGTCGTCGGAGAGCAAGTCGGACGGCGGGTCCTCGGCAAAGTCCGACAGCTCCTCGTCGAGCGGCTCGTCGGGCTCGACCGGCTCCTCTTCGACCAGTTCCTCGTCAGCCGGATCCTCGTCGTCCTCGACTTCGAGCGCGTCGTCCGCGGCCGCCTAGCCCGCGGATCGACTCAGACCTGGAACCAGACCGCCTTGCCGGTCCGGGTGTCCCGGGCGCCCCAGCGCTTCGAGAGCTGATCCACCAGGAACAGGCCGCGGCCGCCCTCGTCGGTCGCCGCGGCGGTGCGCACGCGCGGCATGCGCACATCCTGGTCGTAGACCTCGATCCACAGCGAGCCGCTGCCCCGCCGCGCGACGACCTCGACCTGCCGCGGCTCCGGGCCGTAACCGCCCTCGCCGCCGGTCGGCATCGGGACGTTGTCCAGCAGCGCCAGTTCAAGCGACTCCAGGTCCAGGTCCTCGACCGCGTCCGGGTCGAATCGCGGGGCCGGCGCCGGTCCCGCGGCGTGCCGGACCGCGTTCGTGACCAGTTCGGAGAGCAACAGCTCCACGGTGTCCGCCTGCGCCTGCATGCCCCACTGCTCCAGCACGGGCCGGATCGCGGCGCGCGCGGCCGACGGGGAGGACGGGGTGGCGGGCAGGCTCAGCCGCCACAGCGGCAGCGGGCCCACACCGGTGCGCATCGCGAGCACGGCGCGGTCGTCGTCCGCCGGGCCGATGCTCGTGCTGGACCGCAGGGCCGCGCGGCACAGCGCGGCGGGCGTCGCGTCCGTGCCGCCGGGGCCGTTGCCGTCGAGCACCTCCTCCAGCGCCTCGCACAGGTCGCGGACGCCCTCGTCCACCGAGCGTCCGCGCTGCTCGACGACCCCGTCCGTGTAGAGGAAGATCGTGTCGCCGGGTGCGACCGTGAACGTGTGGTCGTTGAAACTGAAGCCGCCCACGCCCAGCGGCACGTCAGGCGGCACCTCCATCGGATGGCAGCCGTGCGCGCCGGCCAGCAGGGGTGGCGGATGGCCCGCGTTGGCCAGCACGCATTCCCTGGTGAACGGGTCGAAGACCGCGTAGACGACGGTGACGAGCAACGCCTCGTTGAGGCCCTGGACGAGGCTGTCGAGGTGCTGCAGGACCTGCGCCGGCTCCTCGTCGAGGACCGCGTACGCCCGCAGCGCCGCCCGGAGCTGGCCCATCACCGCCGCCGCGTGCGCGCCGCGGCCCTGGACGTCGCCGATGACGATGCCGACACGCCCGGCCGAGAGCTCCATCACGTCGTAGAGGTCGCCGCCGACGTCCGACTCGTCGCCCGCGTTGTAACCGACTTGCACCTCGACGCCGTCGATCGTCGGCAGGTGGGCGGGCAGCAGCGAGTGCTGCAGGGCCAGGGCCAGCGAGCGCATCGACTCGTAGAGGGACGCGTTCTCCAGCGCGAATCCGGCGCGCGCCGCGACCTCCTCCACCAGTTCCACGTCGGCCGCGCTGAACTTCCGGTTGATCCCGTCAGCGCCGACCGCGAGCACGCCCTTGATCCCGCGCGGGCCGAGCAGCGGCACGGCGATCACCATCGCGGCGTCGTACATCAGGCTGTGCGTGCTGCGCCCGGACTGCTGCGCCTCGGCCGGACGCGGCTGGTCGAACTCGGCCAACACGGGCGCGCCGGTGCGTAGCGCGACGGCGCAGGGGTGCTCGTTCGGGTACACCACGCGACGGTCCGCCGGGCCCGGCATGCTCACCCGGCGCGCCCGCTCCCGGTCCAGCCGCACGCTCACGGCGCGGCGCAGCGTCCCGGTGTCCTCGAGCAGGTCCACGACGCACTGGTCGGCGAACGAGGGCACCACAAGTTCGGCGATCGCGGCCAGGGTGCGGCCGGTGTCCAGCGAGGTGCCGAGCAGCCTGCCGGCGCGGGAGAGCAGCGTGGCCCGCACCGAGCCGGGCTCCGTGCCACGCTCGGCGCGTCGTCTTCCGGGCACGGTCGGTGATCCCGCGACCCCGGCCGAGCCCGCACCGGGAGTGTTCGTGGTGCCCACCACCTGACCTGCCATCAGCCCACCTTTCGAGCGACCGCCGGACGGAGCGGACGCCGCGCGCGACCCGCCGTCCGGCTGATCCAGTGTGGCACTTCCGGCGCGCCGAAAACAGCAAAGCGTCTGCATTCCCCGGAGCGTGCGGGAGTGTTGGAGTGAGCATACAAGTCGGGGCAATTCGTCCGGACGGTTTAGGGTGACGGTCTGTCAGATCCACAGTGACGCACCGTGAGGAGCGAATCTTGGCGACGACCCCGGAGCCTGCGGGCGCCTCGCCCGCGCCGCGCCGTTCCCGCGGGCTGCTCTGGCGCGGGCTCGGCGCGGTGGCCGTGCTGCTCGTCCTGGCGCTCGCGGCCGGGGCGGGTTTCACCTGGTGGCGGCTTGATCGCGCGCTGCACGCCTCGTATCCGCAGACCTCGGGGGCGCTGCGGATCGAGGGTCTGAGCGGCTCGGTGACCGTCGATCGGGACTCGTCCGGAATTCCGCAGATCTACGCCTCGACCTCGGCGGATCTGTTCCTCGCCGAGGGTTATACACAGGCGCAGGACCGGTTCTGGCAGATGGACGTCTCGCGGCACTACGCGGCGGGAACTCTCGCCTCCGTGCTCGGCCAGTCCTATCTGGAGCACGACGAATTGGCCCGAACGCTGGGTTGGCGCACTCTCGCGGCGCAGTCGTACGACAAACTCCAGGCCCGAACTAAGACTTATCTCCAGGCTTATGCACAGGGTGTGAACGACTATCTCGCGGCGCGTCCGAGCGGCTCGGGCCTCTCCTTCGAGTACTCGGTACTCGGGCTTCCGGACACCCATTCCGCGAAGGGATATGCACCCGCTCGGTGGACCCCCGTCGATTCACTCAGCTGGCTGCAAGCGAACTCCTGGAACCAGGATGGCGGAATCGACCAGGAGGTCTCCCGCGCGCTGCTCAGCGACACGTTGACGCAGGCGCAGATCGCTCAGCTCTACCCGGCGCAGGGCGCGGACTCGGGTTTCGCCGCGTGGGCCGTCTCCGGCAAGCTCACGTCCACCGGCTCGCCGCTGCTGGCCTCGGCGCCGGTCGCGCCACCCGCGCTGCCCTCCGCCTGGTACCAGATCGGGCTGCACTGCACGAGCGTGACCACGACTTGCCCCTTCGACGTCGCCGGATACACCGAGCCCGGGATCCCCGGCGTGCTGATCGGGCACGATCGCTCGATCGCCTGGAGCTGGAACGGCCGGGCCGCGCAGGACTCCGAGCTCTACCTGGAGAAGGTAGATGGTTCGGACTATTCGTATGACGGGCACGATTACCCGCTGACACAGCGTCAGGAAACGATCCAGGTGGCGGACGGATCGCCGGTCACGATCACGGTGCGCGCCACCGGGCACGGCCCGCTGCTCTCCGACGTCTCGTCCGACTTCCGCCGCGTCGGTCATACGAGTGGTGCGTCCGGGCTATCCGTTGAGTCGACGTCGCTGCTGCCGAACACCACGGCCGACGCGCTCTTCGCCCTCGACCAGGCCGCGAACTGGAACCAGTTCAGCGCCGCGGCCGGCGAATTCACTGCGCCGGACGAGGGAATGGTCTACGCGGACAACGCGGGCAACATCGGCTACCAGGGCCCCGCCGCACTGCCCGAGCGCGCGTCGGGTGACGACGGCACGGCACCCGTCCCGGGCTGGACCTCGACGTACGCGTGGGCTACCGCTTCCACCACGACTGCCGCTGACGGAACGTACGCCGCGCCAGTCCGGGAACTCGATCCGGCGGACGGCTACATCGCGGGTGCGCCGGGCGACGTGCTGGGAGTACGCGCCGAGCGTACCGCCGCTGACCTGCGAAGCGGCACGTCGGTCGGTCAGAAGCTGAGCGCCGCGGGGCTCGCGGCTATTCAGGGCGACGCGTACGACGCGGAGGCGGCGGTTCTCGTCCCCTACCTGCTCAAGGTGGGGGTGGACGACTTCACCCAGCCCGCCGTCGCACTGCTCAAGGGCTGGGACTACACCGAGCCAGCCGGATCGAGCGCCGCGGCGTACTACAACGCGGTGTGGGCTGAGCTGCTGAAACTCGTGATCGACAGAGAGTTGCCGCAGGACGAATCGGCCTCGCAGCTCGCGCTCAACGGCTCAGTGCGCTGGGACGCCGTCATCAACGCCCTGCTTGAGCAGCCGAACAGCACCTGGTGGGGCGCATCGAGCTCGAACAAGGTCCCGGTACGCGACGCTCTGCTGGCCGAGGCGCTGCAGAAGGCCAGGCTCGATCTCACGTCGCTGATGGGCAAGGACGTCTCGAAGTGGACCTGGGGACGCGTGCACACGCTGACCCCGGAGAACCAGACTCTCGGCGTCGGCTCGCATCCGGCGCTGGTCAAGTGGCTGCTCGACGGCGGCAGCATCGGTGTGCCGGGCGGCGGTTCGGACGTGGCAACCGCCGACTGGAACGTGGCGTCCAGCGGATTCGCGGTCGGCGCGGCCCCGGCGCTGCGGATGGTCGTGGACCTCGGCGACCTCGACGACTCGCGCTGGATCGGGCAGACCGGCGAGTCGGGGCATGTGGGTGACGCTGACTACCTCGACCAGGCGCCGCTCTGGGCCGCCGGCGATACGAAAACCTGGGCGTATTCCGTCTCGGCGGTTCGCGCGGCGACGCAGCAGCGGCTCAACCTGGCGCCGCGGCAGTAAGGGAGCTCGGCAGCGAGACGGGTCGGGCAGCAAGACAGGTCAGGCAGCGAGGCAGGTCAGGCAGTGAGGTAGCTCACAGCCCGGAGAATTCCACCAGCCGTGCCGCGGCGCACGCGGCGTCCACGGCCCGATCGTGCGGCTCGACGGCGGCCGGCTCCAGCGTGCCGAGCTCGTCCTCGTAGACGAACGCGCAGGTCCACGGCGTTGCCAGCCCGGCGTCCCGGGCCGCGGCGATTCGCGCGAGCACCCGGTCGTAGCTCCCGCCGCCGCGGCCGAGCCGCACGCCCGCGGCCGTCACCGCGAGCGCCGGAACGACCATGACTTGTGCCCGTAACACCGCGTCCGCTCCGAGCGTTAGGCCCGGCGGCCGCCGAGTGCCCGCGCCGCCGTCGCCCAGCGCATCCGGGTCCCCGTCGTACCGCGCCCAGTCCAGGTCGCGATCGGCCAGTAATACCGGAAGCAGAACCCGCACATCCCGCTCCAAGAGTGCTGCGATCATCGGGCGGACGTCCGGCTCGGTGCCGAGCGGCCAGTAGGCGGCGACCGTATCCGCCGAGGTCAGGCGCGAATCGTCGAGCAGCAAAAGGGTTGCGGCGCGCGCCTGCCGCGCGCGCTCCCGATTACCGAGAGCTCGACGATTGTTTACGAAACGTGATCGTGCCGTGGCTTTCTCGTAGATCTGATCGGGCATTCTGGGTCCTGTACGGTGCTGGGCCTTCATCGGCGCTGTGGGGACGGGGCATTCTCCTACGACCTAGCCTGACGTATAGGGCGCGTGAGAAGGGAACGGCACGACCGCGGCCATGGCCTCTACACAGTGGTTCACCGACGGCGGTTGGGTCCTGCTCGGGCTCGGCCTGGTCTGCCTCGGCCTGGCCGTCGTGCTGGCCCGGGTCGTCGTCCTGCTGCGCGACCGGGATCGGCACAACGAGGCCCACATCGACCGGCTGCGCCGCGAGCTCAGCGGCCTGGAGCAGGGCCGCGAGGACCTCGAGCGGCTCAGCGCGCTCGACCCGGTCACCGGCGTGTGGAACTACCGCTACCTGCAGCAGGCGCTGGCCCGCGAACTCGGCTGGGCGGCCCGGGACCGGCGGCCCTTCGCGCTGCTGGTGCTGGAGGTGGACGGCTTCGCGGACTACACCGCGGCCGCCGGGCACCAGAAGGCCTTCGGCACCCTACGTGACCTGGCCCAGCGCCTCAGCGTGGAGATCCGCTCCGGCGACACCTTCGCGCGCTATGGCGGGGACGAATTCGTCGCGCTGCTGCCGGGTGCCACCGCCGAGGGCGCGGTGGGCGTGGCCGAGCGGCTCTGCTACGCGGTGCGCAAGACGGTCGCCCACCAGGAGGAGGCGGCCGCCGAACTGACCCTGTCGGTGGGCATCGCCTGCTTCCCGGAGGCCGGCGAGCACGCGGCGAGCCTCGTCGGTGCCGCGGACAAGGCGCTCGCCGGGGCCCGGGCCAACGGCGGCGACGGCTGGGAGCTGGCCGGGGCGAGGTAGTTTTAACCGGCTATCAAACTACGGCTCGCTCTAGGTGACCGGACGACCCGGTATCGTGCCCTCATGCCGATCCGTAAAGCCGTCATCCCCGCCGCCGGGCTCGGGACGCGGTTCCTGCCCGCCACCAAGGCGACGCCCAAGGAAATGCTGCCGGTGATCGACAAGCCGGCCATCCAGTACGTCGTGGAGGAGGCGGCCGACGCCGGACTCGACGACGTGCTGATGATCACCGGGCGCAACAAGCGGCCGGTCGAGGACCACTTCGACCGCGCCTACGAGCTCGAAGGCGCCCTCGCGGCCAAGGGGGACACCACCCGGCTCGAGGCCGTCCGCGCGTCCAGCGAGCTCGCCACCGTGCACTACGTGCGCCAGGGCGATCCGAAGGGCCTGGGCCACGCCATCCTGTGCGCGGCGCCGCACGTCGGTAACGAGGCCTTCGCGGTGCTGCTCGGCGACGACCTGATCGATCCGCGCGATCCGCTGCTGACCCGGATGATCGAGGTGCAGGAGCAGCACGGCGGCTCGGTCGTCGCGCTGATCGCGGTGGACCCGGAGCAGATCCACCTCTACGGCTGCGCCGCCGTCACGCCGGTGGACGGCGAGGCCGACCTGCTGCGCATCACCGACCTGGTGGAGAAGCCCGACCAGTCGGTGGCCCCCTCGAGCCTGGCCGTCATCGGCCGCTACGTGCTCGACCCGGCGGTCTTCGACGTGCTGCGCGAGACTCCGCCCGGCCGCGGCGGCGAGATCCAGATCACCGACGCGCTGCGCACCATGGCGGCCGACCCGGGGATCGGCGGCCCGGTGCACGGCGTGCTCTTCTCCGGCCGCCGCTACGACACCGGCGACCGCGCCGACTACCTGCGCACGATCGTCCGGCTCGCCTGCGAGCGCGAGGACCTCGGCCCCGGGCTGCGCGAGTGGCTCGAGGCGTTCGTCGCCAAGGGATTCACGGACTGATCCAGTGCCCGGCCATCCGCGGCCCAGCTCGGGCAGGCCGCGGGTGGTGACGGCACCGTGAACAATTCGCAAGCCTTCGGCGCGGGGCGGTTACGCTGACTGCATGAGGAGTGTCGAGGAGCACCTTTCCGCCATCTTGTCCCGGCTCAGGCCCCTGCCGCCCTTCGAGCAGCACCTGCTCGACGCGCACGGGCACTACCTGGCCGAGGACGTCGAGGCGACCCGGGACCTGCCCGCCTTCGACAACTCCGCGATGGACGGCTACGCGGTTCGCCTGGTCGACGTGCTCGGCGCCGACGAGGACACGCCGGCGATCCTGGCCGTCGAGCAGGAACTCCCGGCGGGCTGCCCGCCCAGCGAGATCGAGCTCGCGCCCGGCACCTGCGCCCGGATCATGACCGGCGCGCCGGTGCCGCCCGGCGCGGACGCGATCGTGCCGGTGGAGTGGACGGACGCGGGCGCCACCGGGGACGGCAGCGTGCGGATCAACCGGGCGCCGAGCCAGGGCATGCACGTCCGCTCGAAGGGCGAGGACGTGCGCGCCGGGGAGGTGGTGCTCACCGCGGGCACGCATCTGGGGGCCCGTCAGATCGGCCTGCTCGCCGCGATCGGCCGCGACCTGGTCTCGGTCCGGCCCACCCCGCGCGTCGTGGTCATCTCCACCGGCGCCGAACTGGTCGAGCCGGGTACGGAGCCGGCCCCGGGCCAGATCCACGACTCCAACAGCTTCACTCTGGCGACCGCCGCCAAGGAGGCCGGTGCCGAGGTCTATCGCGTCGGCATGGTCCCGGACGAGGGCAAGGTGCTGCTGGACACCATCGAGGACCAGCTGATCCGCGCCGACCTCGTGATCACCAGCGGCGGGGTGAGCATGGGCGCGTACGAGGTGGTCAAGGAGACGCTGGGCCGACTCGGCACAGTCGAGTTCACGAAGGTCGCGATGCAGCCCGGGATGCCGCAAGGCTACGGCGTGATCGGCCCGGACGAGACGCCGATCTTCACGCTTCCCGGCAATCCGGTGTCCGCCTTCATCTCCTTCGAGGTTTTCGTCAAGCCGGCGCTGCGAGCGCTGCAGGGACTCAGCCAACTGGATGAAGAGCCGGAGAAGGCCTTGGCCGCGGAGGCCTTCGGTTCCCCTGAGGGGCGGCGCCAGTTCCTGCGCGGCAAACTGGTGAAGAGCCCGGAAGGCAGGGAGAACAGCGTCATCCGAGTGACCCTCGCCTCGGGCTCCGGCTCTCACCTGATGGGCGGACTCGCTCACGCGGACTGCCTCATTGTCGTACCGGAGAACGTCACGCGGGTGGAGGTCGGCGAGCCGGTCGAGATCCTGAGATTGGAGACCGCGTGACCAAGTCGGAGCAGTTCACTCACCTGGACGCGAGCGGCGCGGCCAGGATGGTGGACGTCGCGGAGAAGCCGATCACCGCGCGCGAGGCGGTGGCCAGCGGCCGGGTGGCGGTGAACGCCCGGGTGGTCGAGTTGCTGCGCGGCGGCGGGCTGCCCAAGGGCGACGCGTTGGCGGTGGCGCGGATCGCCGGGATCCAGGGGGCGAAACGGACCAGCGAGCTCATTCCGCTGTGCCACCCGATCGGGATCGCCGGAGTGAGGGTGGACCTCGAGGTCGAGGACTCGGCGGTGGCGATCCGCGCGCGGGTCAAGACGGCCGACCGCACCGGCGTGGAGATGGAGGCGCTGACGGCGGTCGCGGTCGCCGGCCTCGCGTTGATCGACATGGTCAAGGCCGTTGACCCGGCGGCGGTGCTCGGGGAGATCATGGTGGAGTCGAAGACCGGCGGAACGAGCGGGGACTGGCACCGATGAACGCGATCAACTGCAGCGCCCGGGTCGTCGTGGCGTCCAACCGTGCCTCGAGCGGGGTCTACGAGGACACCACGGGTCCGCTGATCGAGCAGGCGCTGAAGGCTCAGGGCCTTGACGTCGAGGTGGCCGTCGTGCCGGACGGCGACCCCGTCGAGCAGGCGCTGCGCGAGGCCGTCAAGGCGGGCTGCGCGCTCGTCGTCACCACCGGCGGCACCGGGATCAACCCGACCGACCGCACCCCGGAGGCGACTCGGGCCGTGCTCGACTACGAGATTCCGGGCATCGCCGAAGCCATCCGCGCGCAGGGCGTGCGGAAGATCGCCACCGCCGCGTTGTCTCGCGGAACCAGCGGAGTCGCCGGTAGTACTCTGATTGTCAACTTGCCCGGCTCGTCCGGCGGGGTGAAGGACGGACTCGCCGTGCTCCTCCCGCTGCTCGGACACGCACTGGACCAGCTTGCCGGCGGCGACCATGTGCGCGGAGGCGACTGACGGTGACCGGGGTGCAGGGCTATCCGCGGGTGCTGGCCGAGGGGCCGGTGAGCCTGCGGCCGCCTCGGTTGCGCGACGCGGAGGCCTGGCGCGAGCTGCAGACCCGGAACCAGGCGTGGCTCTCCCGGTGGGAGGCGAGCGTGCCGCCGAACACGCCCTTCTTCCGGCGGCTGAGTTACCGTCAGTTGGTGCGCCGGGGTCGGCGCGAGGCCACCCAGGGTCGCATGCTGCCGTTCAACGTCTGGTACGACGAGTCGGCCGACGAGCGCCACCCGGGCAACGAGCGTGCCCGCATGGTCGGGCAGATGAATATCGCGGGCATCACGTGGGGCAGCCTGTGCAGCGCCAACATCGGTTACTGGGTGGACGAGCGTGTCGCGGGCCGCAACGTGACTCCGACGGGGCTCGCCCTGGCCATCGACTACTGCTTTCAAACTGTCGGGCTGCACCGCGTCGAGGTGAACATCCGCCCGGAAAACGCCCCGAGTCGGCGTGTCGCGCAGAAGTTGGGCCTGCGCGAGGAAGGTCTGCGAGAGCGTTATCTGCACATCGACGGCGGGTGGCGGGATCACTATTCGTACGCCGTGACCCAGGAAGAAGTCCCCGAGGGGATGCTGGCGAGGTGGCGCGCGGCGCAGGCTTCCCCGATCGGGTGAGATGAGGAGTAGTACCGGATCTGACGGGGTAAAAGAAGATGGGCCCTAATCCGGGTTATCAGATCACTCGAATTTTCTTACCCCGACACGCCGAAATCTGTCGCCGTAGGAGGTCGTACCACTCTACGGTTGTGTTATGAGCAGCAGCGGGCTTATCTACGCCTTCATCGTCGGTGCCTGGGCCGTATACCTCGTGCCCATGTGGCTGCGCCGCGAGGACGAGCTGAACAAGGCGCGGCAGACGCAGCGGTACACCACCGCCATCAAGGTGCTGTCGCACAAGGACTCGTTCGAACGTCGGTACGGCGCGGCCGACGAGCAGGAGCAGGCGCGCGAGCTGCCGTTGGCCGCCGGCCAGAGCGGACCCGCCCCGACCGCCGGGCAGCGCACGCTGGACCGGATCAAGCAGAAGGAGCGGGAGCGCACGGTCGCGAGTGCGCCCTCCGCGCGCCGGGTGACCGCCAAGGTGGCCGCGAGCGGTTCCAGGTCGGAGGCGCCGGCGAAGCGCAAGCCGGGCTCCGCGCCGATCTCGGGGAAGTCGGGCTCGGCGAAGTCGGGCTCGGTGTCCGGTAACCCGGGCTCCGGGAAGTCGGTCTCGGGAAACTCGGCCCGGGGGAACACAGTTTCCGGGAACTCGGGCTCGGCGCAGGAGTCTTCCTCGAGCGTCTGGACCCCGGCCCCCCTCTCATCGTCCGCGCCTTCGCCGTCGCAGTCCTCCGCGTCCGCGTCCGGTGGCGTCGGCCCGCGTTCCGGCCTGCGCGCCCGGCGTCGCAAGGTGGTCGGCTTCCTGTTCGCGCTGACCAGCCTCGGCGCGATCGTCTCGGCCGACCTCGGGCTCGGCTACGTGTGGGCGATGCTGCTCCCGGCCGCCGCGCTCACCACCTACATCGCCTGGTGCCGCAAGGACGAGCGCGCCCGCGCCGCCGAGCGTGCCCGCCGCCACGCCGTCGCGGTCCGGGCCGCCCACGAGGCGGAGCGCCGCGAGCTGGAGCAGCAGCGCCAGCTCGAGGAGGCCGAGCGCCTCGAGCGGGAGGAGTTGGCCCGCCGCAACGCCGTAGCCCGCCGTCGCGTCGCCGCCGCCCGCTCCCGCGCCGAGCGCCGTACCACCCCCGGCAGCCCCGACCAGGGTGACCTCCCCCGCGCCGCCAACGGCTGAGCCGCCGCCGAACAATCGGTTTCAGCCGTGCGCCGCCGCTGTGATAACCTCATCCACGTCGCAGCCGCTGTCATCAGCGGTCGCGAGGCAAGATGGGCCTGTGGCGCAGCCCGGTAGCGCACCTCGTTCGCATCGAGGGGGTCAGGGGTTCAAATCCCCTCAGGTCCACAACGGAACAGCAGGTCAGAGGCCCTAGCCGATCTTTCGGCTAGGGCCCCTCATCATACAGGTGGGCGAGATGTGGGCAAGTCCCATTTCGGCGCGGTGCGGATCGGTGCGCGCAGGTGCGTGATTGACGTCACACCGTGCTTGGCGCTAGAGCTTCGGAGGCGCACCATCGTTCACCCCGTTTTGAAGAGGGTCCGGACCGCATGGAACTCGAGCGGAACGATCTTTCCCAAGGCTTGGTGGCGCATTCACTAGAACGCAGAAGCGACCTTAGGATGACCCGCACACCCCAACCGTCCGAG